>JBJTRF010000255.1:0-4338 GCA_046076025.1 Ilumatobacteraceae bacterium | reverse complement strand
AGTACCACCGGCGCACGCCGGGCAGGCCGTGGCGCACCTCGTCGACGAGGTCGGTGAACGACGAGTGGAAGACGACCGCCTCGGCGTCGGCGTTGTCGAACAGGTAGGCGATCTCGTCGCGCCCGTAGCGATAGTTGGTGTTGACCGGCACGACGCCGGCCTTGAACGAGGCGATGTACGTCTCGAGGTACTCGGGCCCGTTGTGCAGGTAGGCCGCCACCTTCGACTGGTGAGAGAGCCCCGCAGCGATCATGTCGGCTGCCAGGCCGTTGGCACGCCGGTCGAACTCGGCCCACGAGATGGCCCGGTCGCCCTGCACCTGGCACCGGCGCTGCGGCACGGCACCCGCGACTGCCTCGTAGACGTCGGCGAAGTTCCAGTCGCCCATGCCCCACCCCCATCGCTGCCGGCCGACCCCCATCGACCGTCGTCGCCGACACTAGCGAGCAGCGGCTGCGTTGCCGGCCGGGCCCCGACGGCCACGCGCATCACGAGAGGTGCAGCATCCGCCTGGCGTGCTGCATCGTCGTGATGGCAGCGATCGTCGACTGGGCGCCCTCGTTGAGGTTCGGGCCGAAAGGCGTGAGCCCGTCGAAGCCGCCGCCGGTCGCCCAGTCGACCATCGGCGCACCGATGTCGTTGCGTCCGAGGAACCATCGGGCACACCGGTCCACGACCTCGCGCCACGAGCCGTCGACGTCGAGTCGGGCGGCGGTCGCGGCAGCATCGGCGAGCGCGGCCACCTCGATCGGCTGCTGGTCGAATGCCGGCCTCGGCTCGCCGACGGCCCAGCCGCCCACCGGCGTGACGCTGAGCCATCCCGCCGGCCCGGTCTCGATGTCGACGAGCCAGCGCAGGAGGTCGGCGCCGCGACGCGCCAGGCGCTCGTCGCCGGACTCGTGGCCGGCGAGGATCACCATCTCGGGAATTGCCGCGTTCGCGTAGGTGAGTCGCTCCTCGGGCCACGGCCAGCGACGCCGCCACGCCGACGAGCCCATGCCGTCGACGAGGTGATGGCATCGACGAGCCGCATCGGCAACCAGCGTCCTCGCCGCGAACGACGAGGGTCGCCCTGCCGAGACTAACCAGCGGCCGCATGGCGGCCGGTGACGCCGGTTCGGGGCCGCGTGCCGGCTCATCGACCGGCCGGCAGCGGATTCGCGTGGCCTTCAGACGCGTTGTATACAGTCGACACGAAGCGGAGCGACCGCCGCTGGGAAGATATCCCGTGCCTGCCACCCTCGATCTCGTCATCGCCGGCGCCGCCGCGTTCGTCGCCGGCGGCGTCAACGCTGTTGCCGGCGGCGGCACCCTCGTGTCGTTCCCTGCGCTGATGGGCGTCGGGGTCTCGAGCCTGCAGGCCAACGTCACCAACACCGTCGCCCTGTGCCCCGGCTACTTCGGGGGCGCCGTCGCCCAGCGCCACGCGCTGGCCGACCACCGCCATCGCCTGCGGGTGATGCTGCCCATCTCGGCGGTCGGCGGCCTGGTCGGCTCGATCCTGCTGGTGGTCACGCCCGAGAAGGCCTTCGACGCCGTCGTGCCGTTCCTCATCCTCGCGGCGTGCGGCCTGCTCGCGTTCCAGGACCAGATCAAGCGAACCGTGTTCGGCCACCGCACGCCGTCATCGGCGCCAGTGCCGGTGCCGCTGATGATCGGCGTGTTCGTCGCTGCCGTCTACGGCGGCTATTTCGGCGCCGGGCTCGGCATCATGCTGCTCGCGGTACTGGGCCTGATGCTCGACAGCGACCTTCCCAAGCTGAACGCCGTCAAGCAGGTGCTCGCCCTCACGATCAACGTCCTCGCCGCGCTCTTCTTCGTGGCATCGGGCAAGGTCGAGTGGGCCTTCGCTGCGGTGATGGCACCCACCAGCCTCGTCGGTGGCCACGTGGGCGGCCTCGTGGCAGGCCGCCTGAATGCCAAGGCACTGCGCTCGGTGGTGATCGCCTTCGGCGTCGCCGTGGCGCTGCGCAAGCTGCTCTTCTGACGCGTCGACGCGGCGGGTAGCGTCGGCGAGGCACAGCCCCACCGGAGGTGGCACGTCGCATGGCGCACCCGCTCGACCGCACGGTCACCCTGTCGAACTGGATGGACCCGCCGCATAACCGCCATGCCTTCCAGCGCGTGCGCGAGGTGGTGCCCACGGCGGTCATCCGCGCCGGCAGCACCGCTGCGGCGTGGGGGCGTCGCCCGGTCGACCTCGACCGCGTCACGTTCGAGCGAGCCGACGGCAGCGTCGTCGACTGGGCGTCGCACCTGGCGAGCACGTGGTGCGACGGCGTGTGCGTCGTGCACCGCGGCGAGATCGTCGACGAGCGCTACTTCAACGGCACCGACGAGCGGACGCTCCACCTGCTGATGAGCGTGTCGAAGTCGGTGTGCGGCGCGGCGCTCGGCATCGCCGTCGGACGCGGCCGGCTCGCCGCCGACGACCTGGTGTGCGACATCGCCCCCGAGTTCCGCGGCACCAGTGCCGACGGGGCGACGATCCAACACCTCATCGACATGACTGCGGGCACCGCCTTCGTCGAGGACTACGACGACTACGCGGCCGCGTCCACCTCGCCGACCGGCGCCGACGTCACCGGCGACGTGCCGCTCATCGAGTACGAGCGCCATGCGGGCTATCGGCCGCTCGGCGCGCGGCAGCCCATCGGCACGCTCGTGCACTTCCGCACCTATGGCGTCGACCGGCCCCATGGCGCGTGGTTCTCGTACCGGTCGCCGCTCACCAACATCGCTGCCCGCGTGCTGGAGGCGGCAGAGGGCATCCGCTATCCCGACATCGTCGCCCGCGACCTCTGGCAGCCGCTCGGCATGGAGCACTCCGCCGACATCATGCTCGACCCCCTCGGCCACCCGGTGGTGGAGGGCGGCATGAGCTGCTCGCTCCGCGATCTCGCCCGCTTCGGCCTGGCCTACGCGCGACAGGGGGCCGGCGTGATCCCGCCCGCGTGGGTGAGCGACACCTTCGACGGCGACGACGACACCGAGCGCGCCTTTCGCGCCGATCCGGCCGGCAGCGACGTGCCGCCCGACTGGTCGATGTACCGGAACGCCTTCTGGGTGCTCCGCCGGCACGAGCGCATCAGCGGCCTCGGAATATTCGGCCAGTTCTGCTGGGTCGACCTCGCCACCGACACGGTGATCGCCCGCTTCTCGACCTTCCCCTCAGCGCTGCCCCTCGACACCAGCGACGAGTGCCACCGCGCCTTTGCAGCCATCGCGGCGGCCATCGGATGACCTTATGCCGCATCGCATCACATTGGAGGCGACGATGGGAATCGAACCCATGTGGAGGGCTTTGCAGGCCCTTGCCTCAGCCACTCGGCCACGTCGCCAGTGCCACAGCCGAGGCTGCAGCCCGCACACCCTACCGGCGCCGCGCTGATATCGCCCCGACTCTCGCCGCGGGCGTGCTGCCACACGGCGAGCACGACCTCGCATGCCACCGCCAGCGGGTGACAGGCTCTCGTTCATGTATCGAACCTCCCGCCTGGCTCTCGTCTCGCTCTCACTTGCGGCGCTGATCGCCGTCGGCTGCTCGAGCGGCTCATCCGACGACTCGAGCGGGGTGCTCAGCACAGCCTCAGCCACCACTGAGCCAGCGGATGCCACCACCACGACGCCGGCACCGCCCACCACCGTCGATCCCACCGAGCTCGCCACCGCGTATGCCGACTTCGGCCCGTATCCCGTGGGTGTCACCACGCTGCAGCTCGCCAAGGGCCCGAAGGTCGAGGTGTGGTACCCGGCCGTCGAGGGAACCGGCGGCACCGAGACCTACGACGTGCGCGAGTTCACGCCCGAGGTGATCAGGGCGCTGCTCACCGGTGACGCCTCGGCCACCTATTCGTACCCGGCCGGCCGCGACGCCGAGGTGGCCGAGGGCACCTACCCCGTCGTGCTGTTCAGCCACGGCTTCACCGGCATCCGCGTGCAGAGCGCGTTCCTCACCTCGCACCTCGCCAGCTGGGGCATGATCGTCGCAGCCCCCGACCACCCGTCGCGCGACCTGCCCAACGTGCTCGGCGGCACCGCCAGCGGCGACCGTAACGACTCGGTCGACGACCTGCTGCAGACGCTCGACCTCGTGGTGGCAGAGGATTCCTCGCCCACCAGCGTGCTGAGTGGCCATGTCGACGCCGACAAGGTGGTGGCCGTCGGCCACTCGGCCGGCGGCGGCACCATCGTCGGCGCTGCCGCCGACGACCGGGTCGACGGCTATGTGTCGATGGCCTCGGGCGTTGCTCTCGGTTCGGGCGATTCCACGGCCACCACCGTCGAGCCGCAGGTGCTGCCCGACAAGCCGTCGTTCTTCCTGGCGGGTTCGCTCGA
>JBJTRF010000254.1:0-5105 GCA_046076025.1 Ilumatobacteraceae bacterium | reverse complement strand
CATGCCCTCGGTCTCGAGCTCGACGTTCAGTCGGGCGTCGGCGGCCTGCGCAGCGATGTAGCTGAGCTTCTGGCGGTCGGCGAGATCGGTCATTCGCCATCCTCACTCTCGTCGCCGGGGAGCGGCTCGACATCGGCGATGCCGGGCCAGGGCCGCACCATGCGGGCCAGCAGCGGGAAGTCCTTCCGCAGCGGGTAGCCCTCGAAGTCGGACGGCAGGTACATGTTGCGGAGGTCGGGGTGGCCCTCGAAGGCGATGCCGAACATCTCGTGGCACTCGCGCTCGTGCCAGTTCGCCCCGGCGTAGACCTGGGTCCACGAGGCGATCGACGGCGTTGCGTCGTCGACGTCGGCCTTCACGGTGACGCCGAACTTGCGCTCGACATTGACCACGCGGGCGAAGACCTGCATGCGCGTGTCGCCGCCGGCGTACCCCTGGCGGATCGACATGTCGCGCTCGGGCGGCGACTCGGAGGGATCGTCCTCGCCACGACCGTAGGGACTGGGCATCCAGTCGATGCCCGAGATGAAGCAGAAGTAGTCGCACCCGAGCACGTCGCGCAGGACTTCGCCGGTTCGACGCCAGTCGGCGTTGCGGACCCGCACCCAGACGTCGTCGCCGGGCTTCACGAGGCTGTCGAGCAGCGCCTCGCCGAGGTGCTCGCGCAGGGCTGTCACGATGCCCTCGCGGAGTGCGTCGCCGGGCAGGGCTGCCACCGATGCGTCAGACAACGGGGCCACCCCCCACCACGATCGGCTCGCGGGCGGCCGACATCGGCCGGGTGCCCTCGCCGCGCCAGCGGGCCCCCATGTCCTCGTTCTTGATGCGCTGCTGCAGCAGCACGACGCCCTCGAGCAGCGCCTCGGGCCGCGGCGGGCAGCCGGGCACGTACACGTCGGCGGGGATGATCTGGTCGACGCCCTTGGTGACGGAGTAACTGTCCCAGTAGGGGCCGCCGCAGTTCGCGCAGCTGCCCATGCTGATGACGTACTTGGGCTCGGGCATCTGCTCGTACAGCCGCTTGATCGCCGGCGCCATCTTGTCGGTGACGGTGCCGGAGATCACGACCAAGTCGGCCTGGCGGGGGCTCGCCGGCAGCGGGATGACGCCGAGCCGCATGACGTCGTAGCGGGGCGAGGCAAAGGCCGCGCCCATCTCGATCGCGCAGCAGGCGAGACCCCACTGATACACCCACAGGCTGTACGAGCGCCCGATGTTGAACAGCGCGGTGAGCGGCTTGGGCATGCGCCCACGGTCGACGAGTCCCATCAGATCACACCCAGCGGAGTACGCCCTTGCGCCACGCATACACGAGGCCAAGGAGGAGAACGGCGACGAAGATTCCCATCTCGACAAGGCCGAAGGCGCCGTAGCGCTCGAGCTGCGTCGCCCACGGGAAGATGAACACGGCCTCGACATCGAAGACCACGAAGAGCAGGGCGAAGATGTAGTAGCGGACCTGGCTCTGCGACCAGCCGTCGCCGACCGGGTCGACGCCGCTCTCGTAGGCCATCGACTTCTGCGCCGACGGCTTGTTGGGGCGCACGAGCGCCGAGATGCCGAGCAGCACGCTGGCCAGCACGAGGGCAATGGCGGCGAACCAGACGACTGTGAGGTAGTCGCGCAGGAATGAGGACATCGGGTCCGACGCTACTACGCGGGCCCGAAGCGGCAGGAAATGCTGGGCCTCACCGTTGCCGGACGCCTGTCACCCGTGCGACGGCGGCACCGTCCACCGTGCGGTCCCGTGGAGGGCCAATGCGGGGTGCAGCGCGATGAGGCGCTCCAGGGCCGCTCGCATCGCTGCCGTACCCGCCGGCTCCGGCTCGTGCACTTGTGCGATGTCCATCAGGCGCGGCACCTCGACGATGTCGATGAGCCCGAGGTCCGCGAACGCCAGGAACGCGGCACCGCGCGCATTCGTGGCGCGCGGCTCGGCGAGGCGGTGCACGGGCACTGCGGTGGCGTCGGCGAGCATCTGCGCCCACAGCGGCGACAGCGCACCGCCGCCGCCGAATCGCAGCAGGTCGGGGCGGTGGCCGGTGAACTCGCCGACGGCCGGCAGCAGCCATGCAAGGTTCGCCGCAACGCCTTCCGCTGCCGCCCTGATGAGATGGCGCCGATCGTGGCGCAGGTCGAGGCCGATGAACGCCCCGCGCACGTCGTCGTTCTGCTGCGGTGCCAGCGAGCCCAGCAGCCACGGCAGGAATCCGGCCCCGTCGCTGCCCGGTGCCACCCGTGCCGCATCGGCGAAGGCCGCCTCAGGTGCGTCGTAGCCGAGGATGCGCTGCGCCCATTCGAAGGCACGGCCGCCGATGCCGTTCTCGGCCATCACGTAGTACATCCCGCGCAGCGGGCTCGGCACGGCCACGATGCCGGCCAGCAGGTCGCTGCGGTGCTCGCCGATGTGCGTGACGATCACCGACGTGGTGCCGATCACCGCTGACGCATCGTGCGGGCCCAGCGCCGCTGTGCCGAGCGCCGACGTGATCGAGTCGATCGTGCCCGGCACCACCGGCACGCCCTCCGGAATGCCGAGCTCGGCGGCGGCCGATCGCCGCACCTCTCCGATCACGCCCGACATCGGCACGAGCGGGGCCAGCTTGTCGGGATCGCTACCCGATGCAGCGAGCAGCTCGGGCGAGTGCTCGACGCTCCCCCACGTTCTGTTGTCGACCGAGAGGAACGAGAACGACGTGCTCTGGGTGGAGGTGATGCGGCCGGTGAGACGGGCGGTGACGTAGTCCATCGGCTCGACCAGCGCCGCCGCGTTCGCGTAGGCCGCCGGGTGGAAGGTTCGCAGCACCCACGAATGGGCCACATTGTCGTGTCCGGTCGGCAGCGGCAGCAGCCCGTGTCGCTCGATGAAGAGCGAGAACGACTCGTCGGTGAGGAGCTCGAGATTGTGTGCCGCGCCGCGCGTGTCCATCCAGAGAATGCTCGGTCCGGTCGGCATGCCGTCGGCGGCGACGGGCACGAGGCTCATGTACTGGCTGGTGACCGCAACCGCCACGATCGGGGGTGTCGGCTGCACTGCGGCGAGCACCGCACGGCAGGCAGCGACGATGGCCGACCACATCTCGTGCGGATCCTGCTCGGCGCCACCGCCGGCGACGAACGTCGTGGCGACGGGCGCGTTCCGCCACGCACGCGTCGAGCCCGCTCGGTCGACGAGGGCAGCCTTCGGGCCGCCGGTGCCGAGATCGATCGCCAGCACGCAGCCGTCGCGCTCCATGGTGCCCCCTCGCAGGTCGCCTCGTCCGCCAACTCTGCCAGACCCACCCGGCCTCCGGCGCTGCCCGCCGTGGCGCCGGCCTCCCGCAGCCGGTGCTACACATCGTCACTGTGCCCACCGCCGACGAAACCGATGCGCTCACGCCCGACGGCGATCCCGTCGGGTTCATCGCCCAGCTGGTCAGGCGCTGCCCCGGCTGGGACGTTCCCGACCTCGCCGTTCGCGAGTTGGCGGGCGGCATCACCAACCGCAACATGCTCGTCACCGGCGGCGGCCGGCGCGCCGTGGCACGCCTGCCCGGCGCCCGGACCGAGCTGCTGGGCATCGACCGTGCCAACGAGGCCGAGGCCGCCGCCCGGGCGGCAGCGCTGGGCATCGGCCCGGCCATCGTGGCGACGCTGCCGGTCGTTGGCACGTCGCTCATCGAGTACGTCGACGGATTCCACCTCGACGGTGACGCCTTCGTCGAGCGACTCGACGACGTGGTGCGGGTGCTGCGCACCTTCCACCAGGGCCCTACCCTCCAGGCCTCGTTCCCCGTGCATCGCGTGGTCGAGCGCCACGCTCGCGATGCCGCTGCACACGGTGTCGAACCACCCGCGCCGTTCGAGCGGCTGGAGGCCGCCAGTCGGCGGATCGAGGATGCGATGCGCCGGTCGGCGACGCCGCTGGCGCCGTGCCACAACGACCTGCTGCCGGGCAACGTCCTCTTCGAGCGAGGGCGGCCCGAGGACGGCGCGGCGCGCGTGCTGCTGCTCGACTACGAGTACGCCGGGATGAACGACCCGGCCTTCGACCTCGGCAATCTCAGCGTCAACTGCGGGCTCGGTGGTGACGGCGACGAGTCCCTGCTGCGCGCCTACTACGGCACCATCCGGACGCGTGACTGGGCGCGCCTGCACCTGATGAAGGTGATGAGCGAGTTCCGCGAGGGGATGTGGGCAGTCGTGCAGCAGGCGATCAGCGACCTCGACACTGACTTCTCGGCCTACGCCGACGAGCGCCTGGCGAACTGCGCCGCCCTCGTCGCCGGAAGGGAATTCGGCTCGTGGCTCGAGCAGGCCGCCGGCTGACCGAACGGCAATGGGCGCTTGCGGTGCCGTACCCGAATCAGGATGAGGCGACCTCGTCGATGAACCAGTCGACGAGTCGCTCGGCGTTCGGGCGCGAGTCGACGACGTTGCGCCGCGTGTCGGTGACGAGCGCCTCGGGATCGCGACCGTGCCTGCGGGCCTCTTCGTCGCCGCCGCCGTCGACCCAGCGGCGGACGATCGACTCGCTCACCTCCGGGTGGAACTGCGTGCAGAAGCTGCGGCCGAGGCGCCATGCCTGAGGGCCGACGGCCGACCTAGCCAGCTCGGTGGCCTCGCCCGGCACGGTGACGACGTCGCTGTGCCACTGGAACCAGGGGCCGGGAGCGATCACCTCGGGCATGTCGGACACGACCTCATACCAGCCGATCTCGGGCTCGCGCGCCCGCTCGACGGTGCCGCCGAGGGCATGCGCCATGATCTGGTTGCCGTAGCAGATGCCGAAGACGGGGATGCCTGCACCGTGGGCAGAGCGGATGAGCTCGGCCTCGGCCTCGACCTCGGTGGCGACGTGCGGCCAGTAGACGCTCCAGTCGCTGCCGAGCGACACCACCAGGTCGTGGCCCTCGAGCGTCGGCCACGATGCCCGTCGCTCGCGATGGCACTCGGTGAACGAATAGCCGTGACGCCGAAGGCGCTGCCCGACGAAGCCCGCATCGGCGTCGTAGAAGTTGGAGATCAGCAGCGCCCGCATCGCCGTGCACGGTATCGCAGCGTGCCGCGATCCGGCGATACCCGGATCAGGAGGTGGCGATGAAGACGTTCTTCAGCTCGGTGTA
>JBJTRF010000253.1:0-9330 GCA_046076025.1 Ilumatobacteraceae bacterium | reverse complement strand
CGAGCGGCTCACTGCGAACGCCGGCGGCGTCACGGCGGCCAATCTCGCCGCGTAGGCGGTGAGCGTCGTGGGCATGTGCGGCGTCACGCTCGTGCAGCGCCGCCACGGCCGCGAGATGCCACTGCTGTGGGGCACGGTGGTGCAGTATTCTGCATCGTCGGCCGTGCTGGCGGTCGGCGCGCTGGCGATGGGCTGGCACTTCGAGGTGACGCAGCGGTCGGTGCTGGCGCTCGGGTGGGCGGTGGTCGTGCTGTCGCTCGGTGCGGTGCTGCTGATGCTGTGGCTGCTGCAGCGCACGGCAGCGGCGCAGGTGAGCAGCCTGTTCTTCCTCACCCCCGCGCTCAGCACGGTGGAGGGGGCGGTGCTCTTCGGCGAGCGCCTCAGCCCCGCCGCGGTCGCCGCGCTCGTGGTCGCCCTGTGCGGCGTGGCGCTGACGATGCGCAGCCGCGTGGATTGAGCACGAAATCTGCGGACCTCGCGTCGCCGCGGCCGAACCGGAGGGCATCGGGCAGGCGCTGCTGCAACGGGCTATAAAGGGGGTCGGGCGGCAAGGGGGCCGCCCGGAATCGGGGTCGCTGTCATGACCGACACGGTGCGCCAGGGCTCGCAGCCCGAGCAGATCTCGCATGTGGTCGTGCGCTTCGCCGGTGATTCCGGCGACGGAATGCAACTCACGGGCGACCGGTTCACCAGCGTCAGCGCTGCGTTCGGCAACGACCTCTCGACGTTCCCCGACTATCCGGCCGAGATCCGCGCACCAGCGGGCACCGTGAACGGCGTGTCGTCGTTCCAGGTGCACATCAGCGACCACGACATCACGACGCCCGGCGACGCACCCGACGTGCTCGTGGCGATGAATCCCGCCGCCCTGAAGGCCGACCTGCACCGACTGGCGCAGAACGGACTGCTGATCGTCAACAGCGACGCCTTCGAGGCCCGCGATCTCGAGAAGGCTGGCTACGGGGAGAACCCGCTGCACGACGGCTCGCTGTCGACCTATCGCGTCGTCGAGGTGCCGATGACCTCGCTCACACAGCTCGCCACCGAGCCGCTCGGGGTGAAGCCGCGCGACGCCGAGCGGTCGAAGAACTTCTTTGCCCTCGGACTCATCAGCTGGCTGTACTCGCGGCCGGTAGAGCCGACCATGAAGTGGATCGAGGGACGCTTCAAGGACCTCGTGCTGCAGAGCAACCTCGCTGCCTTCAAGGCCGGCTACAACTTTGGCGAGACCAGCGAGCGGTTCGACCACCCCTTCGAGGTGCGGCCGGCGCAATTGCCGTCGGGCGAGTACACCAACATCACCGGCAACATGGCCCTCGCGTGGGGGCTGGTGGCCGCAGGCCAGCTCGCCAAGCTTCCCGTCTTTCTCGGCAGTTATCCGATCACGCCGGCGAGCGACATCCTCCACGAGCTGTCGAAGCACAAGAACTTCGGCGTGCGCACGCTGCAGGCCGAGGACGAGATCGCTGCGGCGGGCATGGCGCTCGGCGCGGCGTTCGCCGGCCACCTCGGGGTCACCACCACCAGCGGGCCGGGCGTCGCCCTGAAGAGCGAGACGATGAGCCTCGCCGTGTCGCTCGAGCTGCCGCTGCTGCTGGTCGACATTCAGCGCGGTGGCCCGAGCACGGGCCTGCCGACGAAGACCGAGGCCGCCGACCTCAACATCGCCATGTATGGCCGGCACGCCGAGGCGCCGCTGCCCATCGTTGCCGCCTACAGCCCGGCGCACTGCTTCGAGGCGGCGATCGAGGCGGCGCGGATCGCGCTGAAGTACCGCACCCCCGTGATCCTGCTGAGCGATGGCTACATCGCCAACGGCAGCGAGCCGTGGCGTCTGCCCGACGCCGCCACGCTGCCCGACATCTCGGTGCCGTTCGCCACGGCCAAGAACCATGTCAACGACGACGGCACCGAGGAGTTCTGGCCCTACATGCGCGATCCCGACACGCTGGCGCGCCCGTGGGCCATCCCCGGCACGCCCGAGCTGATGCACCGCGTCGGCGGCATCGAGAAGCAGGACGGCCGCGGCGACATCGACTACTCACCGGCGAACCACGAGAAGATGGTGCACCTGCGCGCCGACAAGGTGGCGGGCATCTCCCGCGACATCCCGCCGGCCGTCGTCATCGGCGACGCCGATGCCGACGTCTGCGTGCTGGGCTGGGGCTCGACGTGGGCGGCGATCACGTCGGCGGTCGAGCAGGTCCGGTCGACGGGCACCAAGGTGGCGTGGGTGCACCTGATGCACCTCAACCCGCTGCCGTCGAACCTTGGCGATCTGCTCCGCGGGTTCCGCCGCGTGATCGTGCCCGAGCTGAACATGGGCCAGCTGTGCCGCATCGTGCGCGCCGAGTACCTCGTCGACGCCCGGTCGGTGTCGAAGGTGCAGGGACTGCCGTTCACCACCGCCGAACTCGAGACAGCCATCCGCGACGCACACGAGGAGGTGTCGCGATGAGCGACACGGTCAGCCTGACCACCACGAAGGACTGGATGAGCGACCAGAAGGTGCGGTGGTGCCCGGGTTGCGGCGACTACGGCATCCTCCAGGCAGTGCAGTTCCTGATGCCCGAGCTCGACGTGCCGCTCGAGCGGACCGTGTTCATCAGCGGCATCGGCTGCAGCAGTCGCTTCCCGTATTACATGAACACCTACGGCATGCACAGCATCCACGGCCGAGCGCCGGCGATAGCCACGGGGGTCGCCACGGCACGCCCCGACCTCGACGTGTGGGTGATCACCGGTGACGGCGACGCGCTGTCGATCGGGGGCAACCACCTGCTGCACGCCCTGCGACGTAACGTCAACCTCACCATCCTGCTGTTCAACAACCGCATCTACGGGCTCACCAAGGGCCAGTACTCGCCCACCTCCGAGGAGGGCAAGGTAACCAAGAGCACGCCGATGGGATCGATCGACCACCCGTTCAACCCGCTGGCGGTGGCGCTCGGGGCCGAGGCGTCGTTCGTTGCCCGTACCCACGACCTCGACCGGAAGCACATGATGAGCGTGTTCCGCGCGGCGCACGACCATCGCGGCGCGTCGTTCGTCGAGATCTACCAGAACTGCAACGTCTTCAACGATGCGGCGTTCGACGGCGTCACGGGCAAGCACCACCGCGAGGAGATGATGATCGACCTCGTGCACGGCCAGCCGATCCGGTTCGGGAAGGACGGCGGGCGGGGAGTGGTGATGGGCTCCGACGGCCAGTTGCGCCTCGTCGACGTGGCTGAAGCGGGCGAGTCGAGCCTGCTGGTGCACGATGCCCACCGCGCAGACCCAGGACTGGCCTTCGCCCTCGCCCGCCTGTCGCACGACGACCACTCGCCGACGCCGTTCGGCATCTTCCGCTCGATCGACCGGCCCGACTACGGCTCGCTCATGGCGAACCAGGTGATGCAGGCCGCCGACAAGAAGGGCCCCGGTGACCTGTCCGCATTGCTGCGCAGCAACGGGACCTGGATGGTCTGAGCGGGCGTCCCCTGGACGTCGGACGGCTCAGGGCTCGACGATCGGGAAGCCGCCCAGGAACGTGTCGAGGTGCCCGAGCAGGGCGCGCAGGGCAGCGGTGCTGCCCTCGATCACCAGGCTGCCGTCAGCGAGCGCAGCGTCGATTTCGCGCTCGCCTGCCACGAGCGCGCACACCGTGTCGTGGTCGGCGGCGGCCGACGCGTCGGCGCCGGGATGGGGCGCAGCCTGCCGGTAGCGCATGGCGCGGTTCGAGAGCCCGATCACCCAGTGCTCGCCGAGATCGTCGATTCGCAGGTTGACGACCGCGTCGATACCCGCCACCTCATCGGCCTTCAGGCGCATCGCTGCCGTGGCGAGCAACTGGTCGATGGGCAGGGCGCGCACGATGTCGCGGCGCGATGTCTCGAAGCGGGGCGGATGGCCGTGGCGGAGCTCCTGGGCGCCCATGAGATACGCGTTGCGGAACGTTGCCGACTCGCTCTGATAGCCGAGCTGTTCGAGGGCATCGGCCTGCAGTGCGCGCGCGGCGGTGTTGCCGGGGTCGGCGAACACGAGGTGGTTCACCACCTCGGCCACCCATCGGTAGTCGCCGAGCTCGAACTTTTCGCGGGCGTGCGCGAGCAGCGCCTCGGCGCCGCCGGCGAGCTCGACGTAGCGCTCACCGGCCGCGCTGGGCGGCAGGCGGTCAAGGTTCGACGGATTCCCGTCGTACCAGCTGAGGTAGCGCTGGTACACGGCCTTCACGTTGTGGATCACCGAGCCGTAGTAGCCGACCGTGTGGCTATCGGCCATGAACTCGTGCGGCATCTGCAGCGCCTCTGCGATCTCGGTGGGCACGAGACCGTGATTGGCGAGGCGCAGCGTCTGGTCGTGGAGCCAGCGGTAGAGGTCGCGCTGCAGCGACAGGAACCCGTTCACGTCGTTGGTGCCCCACCTCGGCCAGTGGTGCGACGCGAACATCAGCTCGGTACCTGCGCCGAACATGTGGATGGCGTCGTCGATGTAGGTGCTCCACATCAGCGCGTCGCGCGCCTGCGCGCCCCGGATCGGGATGAGGTTGTGCATGTTGTGCGAGCAGTTCTCGGCCATGCACAGCCACCCGCGGTCGGGGAAGAAGAAGTTCATCTCCGCCGGCGCCTCGGTCTCGGGCGTCAGCTGGAACACGATGCGAACTCCGTCGACCGTGAGCTCCTGGCCGGTGTGGGTGATGTCGATCGTGGGAGCGATGAGTCCGGGAAGGGCTAGGGGCACGCACTTGCCGAGCCCGCTGTCGACGTGGCCCTGCGGGCCGGGCGGCAGCAGCGGGCCGAACTGATAGGTGCTGCGACGGGTCATGGCGAAGCCGGCGAGCAGGTTCTCGGCGACTGCCTCGCGCAGGAACTGGTCGGGGGCGATCACGGCACAGCGCCCGGCGTCGACATCGTCCTGCGAGGTGACGCCGAGCACGCCGCCGAAGTGGTCGAGGTGGCTGTGCGTGTAGATGACCGCCACCACTGGTCGCTCACCGAGGTGATGGTTGGCGAGCGCAAGGGCGTCGCGTGCGGTTGCGGTGGTGGTGAGCGGGTCGATGACGATCCAGCCGGTGTCGCCGGCGATGAACGTGACGTTGCTGATGTCGTAGCCGCGCACCTGCCAGCACCCGGGCGCCACCTCGAACAGTCCGTGCAGCGCATTGAGCCGCGCCTGGCGCCACAGGCTGGGGTGGACGGTGTCGGGCGGTGTCGCTGTGTCATCGCGGAGGAAGTCCCACTGCGAGACGTCCCACGCCGGCCCGAACTCGCCGATGACGACGCCGGTGGGATGCTGCGCGATAAGCCCGCGCGACGCCCGCTCGAAATCGGCGTCGTCGAATGTGGGGATGGGGCGGCTATTGGCCCGCTGCGTGTGCGCCGTCGCCGGACGCGGCGACGAGCGGGGGAGGTGGCTGCCGTCGCCAGCCACCTGGCTCAGCCCGTGTAGTGGGCGTCGGCGAGGACGAGCACCTCGTCGAGGATGGCGAGGCCCTCCTCGATCTCGGCGGCCGTGGTGGTGCACGGCGGCACCACATGCATGCGGTTGAAGTGGGTGAAGGGCCACAGGCCCTTCTTCTTGCACGCGGCAGCGAGCTCGGTCATTGGCGCCGCCGCCGGGCCTCCGGCGTTGTAGGGCACGAGGGGTTCGCGCGTCGAGCGGTCCTTGACCAGCTCGATCGCCCAGAACACGCCGATGCCGCGCACGTCACCGACGCTGGGGTGATTGGCCATTAACTTCTCGAGGCCGGGCGCGATGACATCGGCGCCGAGCGAGCGTGCGTGCTCGATGATGCCTTCCTCGCGCATGATGTTGATGCTCGCAACCGCGGACGCGCACGCCAGCGGGTGACCCGAGTACGTGAGGCCTCCGGGGAACACGCGCTCCTTGAACGTGTCGGCGATGCGGCGGCTGATCACCACGCCGCCGAGCGGCAGGTAGCCCGAGTTGACGCCCTTGGCGAAGCACACGAGGTCGGGTTGCACGCCCCACTTCTGGAAGGCGAACCACTCGCCGCAGCGGCCGAACCCGGCCATGACCTCGTCGCAGATGAGGACGATGCCGTGCCGGTCGCACCGCTCGCGCAGTCCGGCGAGGTAGCCGTCGGGCGGCACGAGGATTCCGTTGGTGCCGACGACTGTCTCGATGATGATCGCCGCCACGGTGTGCGAACCCTCGACCATCAGCACGTCGTCGAGGTGCTGCAGGGCGCGCTCGCATTCCTCGGCCTCGCTCGTGCTGTGGAACGGGCTGCGGTAGGGGTAGGGACCCCAGAACTTCACCACGCCCGGCATTCCCGGCTCGCTCGGCCAGCGACGCGGGTCGCCGGTCAGCGTGATGGCGCCGTTGGTGGCGCCGTGGTAGCTGCGGTAGTGGTTGAGCACCTTGAACCGGCCGGTGTGCAGGCGGGCCATGCGCACCGCGTTCTCGGTGGCCTCGGCACCGCCATTGGTGAAGAACACCATGTCGAGATCGGACGCAGGGTCGCCGTTCTTGGCGACCTCGCTGATGAGCCTGGCGGCCTCGCTGCGGGCGTCGTTGGCGTGGAACGGGGCCACCGTGCACAGGCGCTCGGCCTGCTCCTTGATGGCCGCCACGAGCTTGGGGTGCTGGTGCCCGATGTTGACGTTGACGAGCTGGCTCGAGAAGTCGAGATAGCGCGAGCCGTCCTCGGTCCAGAAATAGCTGCCCGAGGCCTTGGTGATGACGAGGGGATTGATGGCTCCCTGCGCGCTCCACGAGTGGAACACGTGGCTGCGATCGTTGGCGAAGGCATCGGCGGGGCGGGTGTCGAGGACGCTCATGGCGCCCAATGGTAGGCGGCGCGGGCAGGAGCGGCGCATCTGCGTGAGGCCGGCCCGCGGCTGCGCGGCACCGCAGGCCCTGCGCGGCGTGGCAGTGGCTACGCGGCGCCGAGGCGGGCGATCGCAGCCGCCGTGGCGAGCACCCGGCGGGCGTTGTCGACGTGCAGGTTCTCGATCATCCGGCCGTCGACGGTGACGACGCCCCGGCCCTCGGCCGCAGCAGCGTCGAACGCGGCGATCACCCGCTCGGCGTGCTCGATGTCGGCGGCCGACGGGGCCCACGTCTCGTTGCAGATATCGACCTGGCCCGGGTGGATGAGTGTCTTGCCGTCGAAGCCCATCTCGAAGCCCTGCACGCACTCGACGCGGAAGCCGTCGAGATCGCGCACGTCGTTGTACACGCCGTCGAGCGCGGTGCGGCCTGCCTCGCGCGCTGCCAGCAGCGCAGTGGCGAGGTGCGGCACGAGGGGATGTCGACCCGGCGCGCCGAGCGACGAGCGCAGCTCGCGGGCGAGGTCGTTGGTGCCCATCACGATGGCGCCGACACGCCAGTGCGACGCGATCGCACGCGCGTCGAGCACGGCGGCGGGTGTCTCGATCATCGCCCAGATGCGCATGCCCGGATGTGCCCCCGCCGCGTCGAGGCGGCGGGTGATCTCGTCTACCTGGTCAGCTGACGACACCTTCGGCACCACGACAGCCGCGGCAGGTGTCTGGGCCGCCGCCGCGAGGTCGTCGATGCCCCATGGCGTGTCGAGGCCGTTGCACCGGATCGTCAGCTCGCGGTGCCCGTACCGGCCGGATGACACCGCGGCGACGGCATTGGCCCGGGCGGCGTCCTTGGCGTCGGGCGCGACGGCATCCTCGAGGTCGAAGATGATCGCGTCGGCCGCGATGGTGGTGGCCTTCTCGAGTGCCCGCTCGTTCGATGCCGGCATGTACAGGACCGATCGGCGCGGCCGAAACTCATCGCTCATGGTGTCTCCCTGGCGTGGGCATCGGAGTGGTGGGGAAGAGGGCAGACATGGCGTCTGGTAGCAGGGCCTGCCGGCATCAGAAGCCGTAGGCCGCAGCGAGCTCGGGGTCGCGCGCCGCCAGCTCGCGGGCGAGCGACACGACCACCTTGCACTGCTTCACTGAGGCGTCGTCCTCCATCTTGCCGTCGAGCATGATGGCGCCGGTGCCGTCGCCCATCGCGTCGATGACGCGCTGGGCCTGTGCAACGTCGGCCGGCCGCGGGCTGAAGACTCGCTTGGCGATGTCGACCTGCACCGGGTGAAGGCTCCATGCGCCGACGCAGCCGAGCAGGTAGGCGTTCCGGAACTGGTCCTCGCACGCCACCGTGTCCTTGATGTCGCCGAAGGGGCCGTAGAACGGCAGCAGGCCGTAGGTGACGCACGCATCCACCATGCGGGCGAGCGTGTAGTGCCACAGGTCCTGCTGGTACACGGGGCGGGCTGCGTCGTACTGCGGGCCGTCGGCGCCGGCGGGCGGATCGGCGCGCACGATGTAGTCGGGATGCCCGCCGCCGACACGCGTGGTCTTCATCCTGCGGTTGGCGGCGAGGTCGGCCGGTCCGAGCGAGAGGCCCTGCATGCGCGGCGATGCGGCGCAGATGGCCTCGATGTTGGCGACGCCACGAGCGGTCTCGAGGATGGCGTGCACGAGCAGCGGCTTGCGCAGGCCGGCCTTGGCCTCGAGTTGCGCGAGGAGCCGGTCGACGTAGTGGATGTCCTCCGGCCCCTCCACCTTCGGCACCATGATGACGTCGAGCCTGTCGCCGATGGCGGGCACGATGCGCGTGAGGTCGTCGAGCGCCCACGGCGAGTCGAGGCTGTTGATCCGCGTCCAGAACTGGGTGCTGCCGAAGTCGACCGTCTGCCCGACTCGCACGAGTCCCTCGCGGGCGGCCTCCTTGTCGGCCATCGGGATGGCGTCCTCGAGGTTGCCGAGGAGGATGTCGACGGTGGGCACCAACTCGGGCAGCTTGGCGACGAGCTTGTCGTTGTGCGGCGGGAAGAAGTGGATGACGCGGCTCGGCCGGAACGGGATCTCGCGGACGGGATCCGGCGCGCCGGCGGCGAGGGGCTTGAAGAAGTCACGGGGGCTGCGCACGGCCACAGAGTACGCCTGCGCCAGTAGGTTGGCCGCATGGCACCACACGACAGCGGCCCGGCTGCCGGCGGACGGCTCGGGCCGTTCGATGCCGTCATCTTCGATGCTGGCGGCATCTTCCTGCTGCCCGATCCCACCGTGCTCGCCCCGCTGCTCGCCTATCACGGCGGCAGCACCGATATCGGCCTGCACCGGCGGGCGCACTACGCCGGCATGGCCGCCAAGAGCGCTGCCGGGGCGGGCGAGTCGTTCTGGGACGACTACAACCGCGCCTACGTGCGTGCCGTGGGGGTGGCGGCTGCGGCCGAGGAGTCGGCGGTACGCGACCTGGCGCTCACCCGCAACTCGTACACGTGGCGGTGGCCGATCCCCGAGAGCGTCGACGCGCTGCGGCGACTGGCTGCTGCCGGCGTGCCGATGGGCGTGGTGA
>JBJTRF010000252.1:0-2377 GCA_046076025.1 Ilumatobacteraceae bacterium | reverse complement strand
CGCGACAGGGTGCTCTTGCCGGAGCCCGACTCGCCCACCAGCGCAACGCACTCGCTGCGGCGAATGTCGAACGACACGTCGTGCACCACCTGATGCCGGGTGTACGACGCCGACAGGCCGCGCACCGACAGCACGGTTGCGGCGTCGGCGGGTCGGGCAACGATGCGTCCCGACGCACGGGTGCGCTCGGGCACCTGGCCGTGCCGGATGCATCGCACCGTGTGGCCGTCGCTCACCGACACCACGGGCGGGAATGCCGCCGAGCACTCGGCCGTGGCGAGCTCGCACCGCAGCGCGAATGCGCACCCCGCGGGGCGCTGGCCCGGCGAGGGCGCCCGGCCGGACAGGCCGACGATCGGCCGGTCGGACTTGATGTCGGGAGCGGCGGCGGTGAGATAGCGGGTGTACGGGTGCTGCGGGTCGGTGAAGATCGACCTCGTCGGGCCCTCCTCCACCACCCGGCCGGCGTACATCACCGCCACCCGGTCGGCCAGGTTGGCCACCACGGCAAGGTCGTGGGTGACGTACAGGGCCGCCACGCCGTGCGTGCGGGTGAGGTCGCGCACGGTGGCGAGCACGTGCGACTGGGTGCTGACGTCGAGGCCCGTGGTGGGCTCATCGAGCACGATCACCGACGGCCGGCAGGCGAAGGCCATCGCCAGGCCCACCCGCTGCTGCTGGCCGCCCGACAACTGATGCGGGTACCGCGACATGAACGCCGGCGTGCCGGGCAGCAGCACCTCGCTCATCACCTCGACGGCGCGGGCCCGCCGCGCCTCGTCTGATTCGCCGAACCCGTGGAACTCCATCACCTCCATGATCTGCGTCTCGATGCGCAGCGCAGGATTGAGGGCCGTCGACGGATCCTGCGGCACGTAGCTGACCAGCGTGCCACGCGCCTCGCGCAGGTCGTCCTCGTCGAGCTCGAGCATCGAGGTAGACCCCACGGTGACGGCGCCGCCGCTGAGCCGCACGCCACGCCTGCCGTGGCCGAGCACCGACAGGCCGACGGTGGTCTTGCCCGAGCCCGACTCGCCGACGAGCCCGAGCACCTCGCCGCGCCTGATCACCAGGTCGACGCCGTCGACGATGTCGTTGCCGCTGTCGGCAACCTCGATGCGCAGGCCCCGGATGGTGAGCGATGACGATCCGTTGTCGCTCATGCCTCGTCCCTCCCTCGGTCGATGCCAGCGGCGGCACGGGACAGGCCATCGCCGATCAGGCCCGTGCCGATGGTGAGCAGAGCAATCGCGATCACGGGCAGGGCCGTGCCCCACGGCTGCTCACCGGCGAGTCCGGTGCGGTGCTCGTTGATCATCAGCCCCCAGTTGGCGGCAAGCGGGTCGGCGGTGAAGCCAGGAAGGCGATTCCGGCCACCACGCCGATCGAGAACGTGAGGCGAAGGTTTGCCTCGACCAGCAGCGGCGCCGACACATTGGGCAGGAGCTCGCGGCTGAGAATCCGCCACCGCGACTCGCCGAGCGCCTCGGCCGCGCCGATGAAGTCGCGTTCGACGACGGGTACCGCCGCGCCGCGGACCACGCGGGCGATTCTCGGGGTCGTGGACACTCCGACCGTGAGGATGATGAGCAGGTTGCTCGCGCCGAACATGGCGATGACCAGCAGCGCGAGGATGATCTGCGGGAAGGCAAGGATGATGTCCATCGCCCGCATCATCACGTCGTCCAGCTTTCCCCGGTTGTAGGCGGCAGCCAGGCCGATGATCGAGCCCGCCACCAGGGCCAGCAGCGTGGCGAAGAAGGCGGTGATGAGGATCGGCCGCCCGCCGTAGAGGAAGCGGGTCCAGACATCGCGGCCCAGTTCGCCGCTGCCGAACAGCGATGGAACTCGCAGCTTGCTGGCTGGCTTCATGGCGACGCCGATTCCCTCGTTCTCGCCGTAGGGAGCGACGTAGCGGCCGAAGAAGGCGACGAGGGCGACGGCGATCGTGATGCCGATCCCGATCTGCGTGCGCCGCATCCTTGCCGCGACCCGCACGACACCCGGCGGGCGGTGGGATGCCGCGGCGGGTACTGTGGAATCGGACGTCGTGAGGTCGCTGCTCATGAGATCCTCGTGCGGAGTCGGGGCGTCACCAGGATGGTGGCCGTGTCGGCGATGAGATTGGTCACGACGTACACCGTGGCGAGCACCATGACGAGGAACTGGATCACGGGGATGTCGCGCACCCGCACCGCCGCCTGCAGCGCTCCGCCGATGCCGGGATAGTTGAACAGCGCCTCGACGACGATGACGCCGCCGGCAAAGTAGGCGACGTTGAGGGCGATCACCTGGAACACCGGACCCAGCGAGTTGGGCATTGCGTGGCGCCACAGCACCGTGCGCTCCGGCGATCCCTTCAGGCGGGCCATCTCGA
>JBJTRF010000251.1:0-2220 GCA_046076025.1 Ilumatobacteraceae bacterium | reverse complement strand
GCCCGGTAGTCGACCTCGCCCAGGTTGCGCGACGACGGCACGAGGGCGTGGTACGTGTCGTCGAGGGCGGCGACGCCGTGGTCGCCCACCACCATGTCGACCACGCGGGCGTGGCGGACACGAGAGTGCTCGTTGCCGAGTTCGACGTCGAATCGGCCGTCGGCGCGACGGCGGATCGAGTGCACCCGCTGGTTCAGCGAGATGCGGGTGTCGGCATCGTTGAGCGCCTTCATGTACGGCACGAGGTTGAGCCCGCCGACATCGACGCCGATGCCGCGCTCGGGTGTGACGATCTCGAGCCGTGCGCCTGCGCCGACGATCATCTCGGCGGTGGTCATCGCCGAGTGGCTGCCGTCGTCGTCGAACAGCAGCACGTCGCCGTGCGGCCTGACGTCGCCACCGATGATGTCCCACGAGTGGACGACGTGCTCGGCGCCCTCGGTGACCGACGGGTTCTGTCCGAGGCCGCCCGTGGCCACGATGACGACATCCGGCTGAAGGGCCAGCACCATCTCGGCGTCGGCGTAGGTGTCGTAGCGCACCCCGACGCCGAGCCGCTCGAGCTCGGCCACCCGCCAGTCGACGATGCCCATCAGGTCGCGCCGCCGGGGATTGCGCGTGGCGAGGCGCAGCTGGCCGCCCGCCCACGGCATTGCCTCGAGTACCGTCACCGCGTGGCCGCGCTCGGCCGACACCCGGGCCGCCTCGAGGCCGGCCGGGCCCGCCCCGATGACGACGACTCGCCGGGTGCCCGTCGTCCGCTCGATGACATGCGGCATGTGCAGTTCGCGGCCGGTGGCAGCATTGTGGATGCACAGCGCGTGCCCTGAGAGGTAGATGCGGTCGAGGCAGAAGGTGGCCCCGACGCACGGGCGGATGGTGGCCTCCTGCCCGAGTGTGATCTTGCGAACGAGGTACGGGTCGGCCATGTGCGCCCTCGTCATGCCGATCATGTCGACCTTGCCCTCGCGGACGGCGTGGCGGGCGGTGGCGACGTCGTCGATCTTGGCGGCGTGGAACACCGCCAGTCCGGTGCGGGAGCGCACGGTGCCGGCGAAGTCGAGGTGCGGGGCCGCCGCCATGCCGTGGATGGGGATCACGTCCGACAGCTCGCCGTCGGTGAAGATCGTGCCGCGGATCACGTTGACGAAGTCGATGAGCGACTCGGACGTGAACCGCTCGAGGACTGCGAGGCCGGTGTCGGTGTCGACGCCGCCCGGCTTCGCCTCGTCGATGGCCATCCGCACGCCCACGATGAAGTCGGGACCCACCCTGGCCCGCACGGCGCGCAGCACTTCGAGGGGAAATCGCAGGCGGCCCTCGAACGACCCGCCCCACTCGTCGTCGCGCCGGTTGGTGAGCGGCGAGAGGAACTGGTCGAAGAGGTGGCCGTAGGCCTCGATCTCGATGCCGTCCATGCCGCCGGCCTTCATCCGCTCGGCGGCGTCGGCGTAGTCGGCGATGATGCGGCGGATGTCCCACTCTTCGGCAGCCTTCGGGTGCGAGCGGTGTGCCGGCTCCCGGATCGCCGACGGGGCGATCACCGGCAGCCAGTCGTCCTGGCCCCATCCGGTGCGCCGGCCGAGGTGGCTGATCTGGATCATCGCCGCGCAGTCGTGCTCGTGGATGCCGTCGGTGAGCCGCTGGATCCAGGGCACGATCTCGTCGCGGTAGGCGAGCAGGTTGCCGAAGGCCGGGGGACTGTCGGGGCTGACCACCGCCGTGCCGGCGGTCATGGTGAGCGCGAGGCCGCCCTTGGCCTTCTCGGCGTGGTACGCGGCGTAGCGCTCCTTGGGCATCCCGTCCTCGCTGTAGGCGGGCTCGTGCGAGGTGCTCATCACGCGGTTCTTCAGCGTGAGGTGCCGCAGCGTGAAGGGCTGCAGCAGCGGGTCGCCGGACGACATGCCGGCCGCCTGGGTGGGTGCCTCGGTGCTCATGGCGGGTAGTGGTGGCGGCTCAGTGCCAGCGGTCGGGCATCTCGGCCTTGCGGCGGGCGACGAACTCGCGCAGTTGCTCGTCGACGGCATCGTCGAGGTGCGGGGCCTCGTAGTCGCGCAGGGTCTGCTCGACGGCGGCACTGGCCCGCTGCTCGATGGTGCTCGAGCCGGCATCGCGCCACTGCTCGAACGACATGTTGTCGCTGAGCGGCGGCTCGTAGAAGGCCGTCTGGTAGTGGCGCAGCGTGTGCTGCGAGCCGAAGAAGTGCTTGCCGGGGCCGAC
>JBJTRF010000250.1:0-28144 GCA_046076025.1 Ilumatobacteraceae bacterium | reverse complement strand
GGCGTCACCGAGGACAGCGCCGACGGCAGCGCCTTCCTCAACGCGCAGGTGGTCGTGTCGCCCGCAGGCGAGTCGGTGAGCCGCTACGAGAAGGTGAGGCGAGTCCCCTTTGGCGAGTACATGCCGCTGCGCGGCGCGCTCGATGCGCTCGGGGCGCCGGTGAACCTCGTGCCCCGCGATGCCGTTGCCGGCACCGGCCCCGCCTTCATCGACCTCCCCGACGGCACCCGCCTCGCCGTGGTGATCTCGTGGGAGGTGTTCTTCGGTGGCCGCGCCAACGAGGGTATCGAGCGCGGGGCGGCGCTGATCGTCAATCCCACCAACGGCAGCAGTTACACATGGACGGTGCTGCAGGGCCAGCAGGTCGCCTCGTCGAGGCTGCGTGCGAGGGAGCAGGGCCGATGGGTGGTGCAGGCGGCTCCCACCGGCTTCAGCGCCTTCGTGACGCCGGGCGGCGAGGTGCAGCAGCGCACGGGCGTCAGCGAGCGGGCGGTGATCATCGGCGACGTCGCGCTGCGCGAGGGGCGCACCTGGTACTCGCGTACCGGCGATGCGCCGTGGCTGGCAGCGATGGCCCTGGTGCTGGCGTTCGCCGTCTGGCGAGCGAGGCGCGAGGCGCCAGCCTCGGCCGGCAACTCAGGCTGACGGCAGCGGGATCGGCGTCGGCGGCGTGCTGCCGGCCAGCACGGCGGCGACGTTGCGGGCCGCCAGCGTGGCCATCGCGCTGCGCGTCTCGATCGTCGCCGAGCCGAGGTGGGGAATCAGCACCGCCTGCTCGCACTCGAGCAGGCCGGGATGCACCGCCGGCTCGTGCTCGAACACGTCGAGCCCGGCCCCGGCGATCGTGCCGGCGCGCAGGGCGTCGACGAGTGCTGCCTCGTCGACGATCGGGCCGCGCGCCGTGTTCACGAGGTATGCCGAGGGCTTCATCCGCGCCAGCTCGGCAGCCCCGATGAGGTGGTGGGTGGCAGGGCTGTATGGGCAGTTGAGGCTGACGACGTCGCTCGAGGCGAGCAGCTCGTCCTGCGACATGAACACGGCGCCCAGCTCGGCCTCGATCGACGCCGCCACCGGCTTGCGGTTCGCGTAGGCAATCGTCATGCCGAAGGCACGCGCGCGGCGAGCGAGCGACTGCCCGATGTCGCCCATGCCGATGATGCCGAGCTGCTGGCCCTGGATGCCCGTGCCGAGCATGTAGAACATGCCCCACTGCCACGGCGTGCCGCCGCGTATGACGCGCTCGCCCTCGCCGAGCCGGCGCGTGGCCATCAGCACCAGTGCCATGGCGATGTCGGCGGTTGCCTCGGTGAGCACTCCCGGCGTGTTAGTGGCGACGATGCCGCGTCGGGCGCAGGCGGCGACGTCGATGTTGTTGTAGCCGACGGCGACGTTGGCGACGACCCGCAGTTGCGGCCCGGCAGCATCGAGCAGTGCGTCGTCGACCTTCGTGGTGAGCAGCGTCACCACCGCATCTGCGCCGCGCACCATCTCGTGCACCTGCTCGGCCGAGGGCACCTCGGCCGAGTCCCATGCCGACACCTCGCCTGCCTCGCGCAGCATCACGAGACCGGGCTCGGGGATCCGACCGGTAACGGCGATGCGCGGCCGGCTCATGCCGACTCGATCCAGCGACGCAGGCCCGAGAGTCCTTCGTGGATGTCGTCGACCGACAGGCCGCTATAGGCGAAGCGGACGAAGAAGTCGGTCTCGCCGGGCTGCGGACGGCCGAAGTGCAGGCGGGTGCAGAACGACACGCCGGTGTTGTGCAGCGCCGCCGTGGCAAAGGACGCAAGGTCGGTGAAGCCCATCCGCGCCATCACGTCGGTGACCTTGGGGAACAGGTAGAAGGTCGACTCGGGCTTCGGGCACACGAGGCCGTCGATCTGCGCCAGCTCGCCCCACGCCGCGTCGCGGCGGCGCTGCAACTCGGCGAGGATCGCCTTCGGCCCGTCCTGCGAGCCGGTGACACCCTCGACACCGGCGGCCTGCACGAAGTGGGTGGTGCAGCTCTCGTCGTTCGTGTTGAGCTTGGCGATGCTCTCGGCAATCGAGGTCGGGCCGATGGCCGCGCCGAGGCGCCAGCCAGTCATCGCGAACTTCTTCGAGAACGTGTAGAGGATGACGGTTCGGTCGTACATGCCCGGCAGGGCGGCAATCGACGTGCTTTCGCCCGAGTAGCGCATCTCGTAGTAGGCCTCGTCGGCGAGCACCCAGAGGTCGTGCTCGATCGCGATGTCGGCGATGGCCTGCATCTCATCGGGCGTGCTCTCGCACCCGAGCGGATTCTGCAGGTTGTTGTAGACGATGGCACGGGTGCGCGGCGTGATGCGGCTGCGCAGGTGGTCGAGGTCGATCGCAAAGCCCTTGTCGGTCTGGTGGTACCGGTACGCCAGCGCCTCGCCGCCGTAGTACTCGATCATGCTCTCGTAGATGGGATAGCCGGGGTTCGGGTACAGCACGCTGTCGCCAGGGTTCATCACCGACTGGATGAACTTGCCGATCACCGGCTTGCCGCCCGGCTGCACCACGACATTGGCGGGCGAGTACGCCAGGCCGCGTCGGCTGCCAACATCGGCGGCGAGTGCCTCGCGCAGCGGGGCAATGCCCGCTGCCGCGCAGTAGCCCGTCTTGCCCTCGGCGATGGCGCGGTCCATCGCGGCCACCACGTTGGCGGGCGTGGGCAGGTTGATGTCGCCGAGGTGGAACGGGAACACGCGGTTCCCCTTCGATGCCCAGTCGGCGGCGGCCAACGACACCGCAAAGGCGGTCTCGGTGCCGAGATTGCTGAGTCGTTCGGCGAGTGCCATGGTCGTCCCCTCTGCGTGCCCGTACTGCGGGCGACAGGCTAGCCGCGCTCGCCCATCTGTTTCGCATGACGGAACAGGCCCGCATGGTGGAACGCCGGTGCCCGGCGCGACCCCGGCCGTTAGGTCTCGAGCAGCACCGTGACCGGGCCGTCGTTGGCGATCGACACCAGCATGTCGGTGCGAAAGCGACCGGTCGCCACCGTCGCCCCCAGGCTGCGGAGATGGTCAACCACCGCAGTGACGAGGGGTTCGGCGTGCTCGGGCCGTGCCGCCGCGATCCAACTGGGCCGGCGACCCGCGCTCGTGTCGCCGTACAGCGTGAACTGGCTCACCACGAGCACCTCTCCGGTGGTGTCGGCGACCGAGCGGTTCATCACCCCGTTGTCGTCGTCCATCACCCGTAGGTGCCAGATCTTCTCGGCGAGGCGCCGCGCCCGGCCCTCGTCGTCGTCGTGGGTGACGCCGACCAGCACGCACAGCCCGCGCCCGATCGAGCCGACCGGCTCGCCGCCGACCGTCACCTCAGCCCGAACCACCCGCTGCACCAGACCTCGCATGGCGCCAGATGCTAGAGAACGGCCATGCCCCGCGAACTCGTCATCGACCTCGAGGCAGGCGATGCCCGGGCCACCGTGCATCCCGAGCGCGGTGGCCGGCTCGGATCGCTCGAGGTACTCGGCCGTCCGCTGCTGCGCGACGACGCCTCGCCCTCGACGCTGCTCTGGGGCTGCTACCCCATGGCGCCGTGGGCCGGCCGCATCCGCCACGGCGCCTTCGAGTTCGACGGCCACCGCTACCAGATGCCGCTCGACGCACCGCCGCATGCCATCCACGGCACGTCGCATCTCGCCCGCTGGGACGTCGTCGACGCCGGCCGCGATCACTGCGAACTTCGCTGCGACCTCGACTGGCCGCTCGGCGGCATCGCCCACCAGCACATCGTCATGCGTCCCGACGGCATCGTGCTGCTGCTCGCCGTCGTCGCCACCACGCAGCGAATGCCCGCCGTCATCGGCTGGCACCCGTGCTTCCGTCCGCCGCACTCGGCGACACTCGAGTTCGGCGCCATGTACCGCCGCGACGCCGAGGGCATCCCCACCGGCGAGACCGTCGGTCCACCGCCACCGCCGTGGGACGACTGCTTTACGACGCCGTGCGCCCCGATCGTGCTGCGCTATGCGGCCGATGGCACGTCCCCGCCGATCGACCTCCGCCTCGACAGCGACTGCGACCACTGGGTCGTCTTCAACGAACTGCCCGACGCACTATGCGTCGAGCCCCAGAGCGCGCCGCCAGATGCCCACAACCTGGGCAGCGCAGCGGTGCTCGAGCCGGGCGTGCTGCTGCAGCGCCGGTTCGAGATCACCTGGCACCGTCCGCCTACCGGCGGGTAACCGCCTGCCAGTAGGGTTGGCGCTCATGCCAGCAACCCGGGCCACCGGCCTCCCGGCGGATGCCCCGCTGACACTCGCCTACCTCACGTATCGGGGCAAACCCCACGTCGGCGGCCAGGGCGTCTACACGCGGCACCTCACCAAGGCCCTCGTCGACCTCGGCCACACCGTCGAGGTGTTCGGCGGACAGCCATATCCGGTGCTCGACGAGCGGATCCCGATGCACCGCATGCCGAGCCTCGAACTCTGGAACGACCACTACCCCGGCCGCTTCCCCGCCTACTGGGAGATCAAGTCGGCCAGCGACGTCGCCGAGGTGGCCTGCCACCTGAAGGGAACGTTCGGCGAGCCGCTCGGGTTCAGCGTCCGCATCTGGCAGGAACTACGACGGCGCCAGCGCGAGTTCGACCTCGTGCACGACAACCAGTGCCTCGGCTACGGCATCCTCGGCGTCGAGCGGATGATGCCCACCATCGTCACCCTCCACCACCCCATCACCCGCGACCGCGCCCTCGAGATGGACCACGCGCCCACGTGGTGGAAGAAGCGCAGCATCGGCCGCTGGTACGGCTTCGTCAAGATGCAGGGACGGGTCGCCAGTCGCATGCCGCGTGTCGTGGTGGTCAGCGAGAACAGCATCAAGGACATCCACTCCGACATGGGCGTCAGCCTCGACCGCATGCGACTCGTGCCGGTCGGCGTCGATCCCGACCTGTTCACGCCCAAGCCGCACATCGCCCGACAGCCGGGGCGGCTCATCACCACCGCCTCGGCCGACGTGGCCCTGAAGGGACTCGCCTACCTCCTCGAGGCGATGGCCAAGCTGCGCACCGAGCGCGACGTGCGCCTCACCATCATCGGCAAGCCCCGCGCCGGGGCCAGCGCCGACCTCATCGACCGACTCGGCCTGCGCCCGCACATCGACTTCGTGTCGGGCGTGCCCGACGAGCGCATCGTCGAGCTCTACGCCGAGGCCGAGCTCGCCGTGGTGCCCAGCCTCTACGAGGGGTTCAGCCTCCCCGCCATCGAGGCGATGAGCACCGGCATCTGCCTCGTCGCCACCGACGGCGGCGCACTGCCCGAGGTCACCGGCACCGACGGCGACACCGTGCTGCAGTGCAGGGCGGGCGACGTCGAGTCGCTCGCCGGTGCCCTGCGCAGGGGTCTCGACGATCCGCAGCTGCGGGCGCGTATCGGCGCTGCCGGCCGCCAGCGCGTCGTCGAGCGCTGGAGCTGGCGCCACTGCGCACAGCTCACCGTCGACCAGTACCGCGAAGTGCTCTCGATGCCGCACAACGTCGAGAAGCTGCGCCGCAACGGCCGGCTCTGAGCCACCACCGCCCCATGCTCACCATCCGCTTCGAACGACTCGGCGTGCGTCCCGGCGATCTCGTGCTCGACGCCGGCGCCGGATTCGGACGGCACGCCTTCGAACTCGCCCGCCGCGGCGCCGATGTCGTCGCGCTCGACTACGCCGCCGACGAGGTGGTCGCCACGCGTGGCACCTTCGGCGCCATGGTCGAGGCCGGCGAGATACCCGTCGAGCGCTACGTCGGCGTGCTGCAGGGCGACGCAACTCGCCTCCCCTTCGCCGACGGCTCGTTCGACCGGGTCATCACCAGCGAGGTGCTCGAGCACATCCAGCACGATGTCGACGCGATCGGCGAACTGGCGCGGGTGCTGCGGCCAGGCGGCACGTTCGCCGCCACTGTGCCCGCCTGGCTTCCCGAGAAGGTGAACTGGATGCTCAGCGACGAGTACCACGCGCCGAAGGCAGCTGGCGGACACGTTCGCATCTACAGCGCCACCGAACTGCGCGCCAAACTGCGCACCGCCGGCCTGCGGGTCGTCGGCTCGCACCGTGCCCACGCGCTGCACTCGCCGTACTGGTGGCTTCGCTGCGCCGTCGGCCCGCGCAACGAGCACCATCCGTTCGTGCGGCGCTACCGGCAATTGCTCGAGTGGGAGATCACCCGCCAGCCCGCCGCGCTGCAGCTCGTCGAACGCGTCACGGCGCCAGCGCTCGGCAAGAGCTACGTCGTCTATGCGGTGAAGGCGCCCGGATGACATCCGTGCCGAGCGTCGACGGCATCATCACCGCCGGCGAGATACGCCAGACCGCCGAGCACATCGCGTCGCTCCAGCTCGCCACCGGCATGATCCCGTGGTTCCCCGGCGGCCACTGCGATCCGTGGAACCACGTCGAGACTGCAATGGCCCTCGACACCGCCGGCATGCACGATCACGCCTCGCGCGCCTACGGCTGGCTCGCCGACATCCAGCGTCCCGACGGCAGCTGGTGGAACTACTACCTGCCCGACGGTTCCGTCGAGGAGGCCAAGCTCGACACGAATGTGTGCGCCTATGTCGCCACCGGCGCCTGGCACCACTGGACCTGCACGCGCGACGGCAGCTTCCTCGCCCGCATGTGGCCCACCGTGCAGCGCTCGCTCGACTGGGTGCTGTCGATGCGCCGCCCCGACGGCAGCGTGCTATGGGCCTGCGAGGAGCACGAGCGGCCGTGGGACTACGCGCTCCTCACTGGCTCGAGCAGCATCGCCCACGCCCTGCGCTGCGGAACCCGGCTCGCCGAGGCCGCCGGCACGCCACGCCCGGACTGGGCCGCCGCCGCCGACACCCTTGCCGCACTGGTGGCCCACTCGCCGCATGCCTTCGAGCCCAAGGACCGCTGGGCAATGGACTGGTACTACCCCGTACTGGCCGGCTGTCTCACGGGCGAGGCGGCAGTGGCGCGCCTCGCCGCGCACTGGGACGCGTTCGCGATGCCCGACCTCGGCATCCGCTGCGTGAGCGACGAGTCGTGGGTGACGGCCAGCGAGACCGCCGAGTGCAGCATCGCCCACTCCGTCGTCGGCGACCGCACCACGGCCGCCGACCTGCTGCGCTGGACGCGCCCGCACCGCCTCGACGACGGCTCGTACCTCACCGGCATCGTCTACCCGTCCGGCGAGACGTTCCCGCCGCACGAGACGAGCGCCTACACCGCTGCCGCAGTCATCCTCGCCGCTGATGCCATCTGCGGCGGCGGCGCGTTCGTGGCAGCATGACGGCGTGACCCTGCCCACGACCGAATCACTCGCCGAGCTCGCCCGCCAGTCGGCCGCGGCATGCGGCGTCGCCACGCTGCTCGCTCCCGGCGCCGGGCCCCACCCCGTGCGCACCCCCATCACCGGCGGCGTCATCGGCTCGCTCCCGGCCGGCACCGACCCCGACACCGCCGTCGACCGCGCCGCCAGCGCGTTTCTCGCATGGCGCACGACGCCGGCACCGCTGCGCGGCGAGCTCGTGCGCCGCTTCGGCGAGCTGCTGCGCGCCCACAAGGCCGACCTGGCCCGCATCGTGCAGCTCGAGGCCGGCAAGATCACCAGTGAGGCACTGGGCGAGGTGCAGGAGATGATCGACATCTGCGACTTCGCCGTCGGCCTCAGCCGCCAGCTGCACGGCCTCACCATCTCGAGCGAGCGGCCCGGCCACCGGCTGATGGAGCAGTGGCACCCGCTCGGACCCACGCTGGTGATCACGGCGTTCAACTTTCCCGTCGCCGTCTGGAGCTGGAACACGGCACTCGCGCTCGTGTGCGGCAACCCGGTGATCTGGAAGCCCAGCGAGCTCACGCCGCTGACCGCCGTCGCCTCGGCGCGTCTCATGGAACGCGCCGCCGATGGGCTCGACGTTCCCGACCACCTCGTGCAACTGGTCCTCGGCGATGCCGCCGCCGGCGCTGCGCTCGTCGGCCACGACGGCATCCCGCTCGTCAGCGCCACTGGCTCCACCGCCATGGGTCAGAAGGTCGCGCCTGTCGTCGCCGCGCGCTTCGGCCGTAGCATCCTCGAACTCGGCGGCAATAACGCGGCGATCGTCGCGCCGAGCGCCGACATCGAGCTCGTCGCGCGGGGCGCCACCTTCGCAGCGGCCGGCACCGCCGGCCAGCGCTGCACCACCCTGCGACGCCTGATCGTGCACCGGTCGCGGCTCGACGAAGTCGTCGACCGGCTCGCACGCGCCTACGCCAGCCTGCCGGTCGGCAGTCCCCTCGACGCCGGCACGCTCGTCGGACCGCTCATCACCCGCCGCGCCTTCGACCAGATGCGCGCCGCGCTCGAAACCGCCGTCGCCGACGGCGGCACCGTGGTGGTGGGCGGCGACCGCCAGCTGGCCGACGACGCACCCGACGCCTCCTATGCGCGTCCGGCGATCGCAACCATGCCCTCGCAGACCGAGATCGTCCGCACCGAGACCTTCGCCCCCATCCTCTACGTGCTCGGATACGACTCGTTCGACGAGGCGATCGCCCTCCAGAACGGCGTGCCGCAGGGTCTGGCCAGCAGCATCTTCACCACCGACGTCCGCGAGGCCGAGCGCTTCTGCAGTGCTGCGGGCAGCGACTGCGGCATCGCCAACGTGAACATCGGCCCGAGCGGCGCCGAGATCGGCGGCGCGTTCGGCGGCGAGAAGGCAACCGGCGGCGGTCGCGAGAGCGGCAGCGATGCGTGGAAGGCCTATATGCGCCGCGCCACCAACACCGTCAACTACTCCGACGACCTGCCGCTCGCCCAGGGAGTGCAGTTCGGCTGACGCGCCTCAGGCGATGCAGCGCAGCAGGCGCAGGCTGCCCGCCTCGCCCACCTGCTCGAACCGGCCGCTCGCCAGCGCCGGCAGGTAGATGCACTCGTACGGCGGACGGCCTCCGTCGGACGGATCGGGGAACACGTCGTGGATCGCCAGCGTGGCCCCGACGGCGACATGCGGCGTCCAGCACTCGTAGTCGAGCCGCGCCGGCTCGACGCCGTGTCCGCCGTCGATGAACAGCAGCGACAGCGGCGTGCTCCACATCCGGGCAACGGGTGCCGAGTGGCCGACCACCGCCACCACGGTGTCCTCGAGTCCGGCGTCGTGCACCGTGGCCCTGAACAGCGGCAGCGTGTCCATCCGGCCGATCCGGGGATCCACCACCGTCGGGTCGTGATGCTCCCAGCCCTGCTGGTTCTCCTCGCTGCCGCGATGGTGGTCGACGGCGAACAGCATCGTGCCGCACCGGCGCGCCGCGGCACCGATCCACACCGTCGATCGACCGCAGTACGACCCGACCTCCAGCATCGGCAGCCCTGGCAGCGCCATGCCTGCCGCCACCGCCGCATCGTGCAGCGCATCGCCCTCGTCGGCCGGCATGAAACCCTTCGCCGCCAGCGCATGGGCACGAAGCGCGCCGTCGAGCGTCACCGCCCGATCACCACCCATCCCAGTGGATGATGCTGTCAGCGGGCGGGCGGTCCGCCGGCCGGAAGTCGGTTCCCTTCGTGAATGCCAACGGCGTCATGCAGACCTGCTGCACCTCGTCGAAGGGAATGCCCAGCAGCTCGGCCGCCTGCTGCTCCATGAAGAGGTGCACCGTGGTCCAGCAGGTGCCGAGACCGCGCGCACGGGCCGCCAGCATGAAGCTCCACATCGCCGGCAGCACGTTGCCCATGCGCGACGACGTCACCATGGCCGGCATGCCGTCGGTGCGGCCCCGCGTGCACGCCACCACCAGCACCGGGGCATCGCCCATGTGCTCGCCGAGGAAGTCGGCGGAGTCGGCGCTGCGCTGCTGCTGCGCATTCGACGCGTCGTCACCCTTGTCGATCGTGCGGATGTACACGCCGGGCAGGTTGCGATACACCTCGTAGCACTGCCGGTACAGGTCGCCGAGGGCACGACGCGTCGAGGCATCGCGGACGACCACGAACTCCATGCTCATGTGGTTGCTGCCACTGGGCGACTGCATCGCGATCTCGACGCATTCGCGCACCAGATCGTCGGGCACAGGGCGGTCCATGTCGAGCCGGCGCCGGACGGCCCGGGTGGTAGTGAGCAGTTCGTCGGGACCGAGCGGCAGGAGCGGATGGGACGCCATTGGCGCACCCTATACGCCGTCTCCCGAGGTGGCAGAGGGCGGGCCCCGCTGCGAGAATGCCGCCCGATGACTGCCCTCGACGATCTCGTTGCCCTGCTCTATCTCGAGTCGATCGAGGTCAACATCTTCAGGGGTGTCTCGCCCGACGAGAACCGTCAGCGCGTCTTCGGCGGCCAGGTCGCCGGCCAGGCGCTCGTGGCAGCCACGCGCACCGTCGACTCGTCGCGGATGGTGCACTCGCTCCACGCGTACTTCCTGCGTCCCGGCGACCCGACGGTGCCGATCCTCTACCAGGTCGACCGCATCCGCGACGGCAAGAGTTTCACCACCCGCCGCGTCATCGCCATCCAGCACGGCAAGGTGATCTTCAACCTGCAGGCGAGCTTCCACGTGCTCGAGCCGGGTGCCGACTACCAGACCACCATGCCCGAGGGAATGCCCGACCCCGAGTCGCTCCCCGACTTCAAGACGCGCATGGAGCCCTTCCGCGAGCAGATGGGCGAGTGGTACGACCGGCCGAGGCCCATCGACGTGCGCCATGTCGACGGCGATCCGTTCAGCCGCCGCGGCAATCCGTCCACCCAGCAGCGAGTCTGGCTGCGCGCCGACGGCACCCTTCCCGACGATCCCGTCCTGCACGCCTGCATCGTCACCTACGCCAGCGACATGACCTTGCTCGACACCACCCTGATGCCCTTCGGCATGTCGTGGGACACGCCCGGCATGCAGATGGCCAGCCTCGACCATGCGATGTGGTTCCACCGGCCGTTCCGCGCCGACGACTGGCTGCTGTACGACCAGCATCCGATGAGCACCGGCGCGTCCCGCGGGCTCGCCGGCGGCGCCATCTACACGCGTGACGGCGTCCTGGCGGTCAGCGTCGTGCAGGAAGGCCTCGTGCGAATGGGCCGCCAGTGACGCGTCGACGGGCAGCGGCCTCGCTCGCCGCGGCGCTGCTGGCAGCCACCACGGCATGCGGCGCCGATCGCGGCGGCAGCGGACTTCCCCCCGGCGCCACGTTCGCCACCGGCACCACGGCCGGCGATGCCACTGGGCCGTCTGACCCGACGGCCGATTCCACGACCACGACGCCACTCGCCGAGATCGAACTCTCGCCCGACACCGTGTCGTTCACCAGGGTCACCGCAGCACTCGCCAAGCCCGTCGACCTCGCCTCGCGTGACGGCGATCCCACCCTCTACGTCGTCGAGCAGGGCGGCACCGTGGTACCCGTCACCATCGATACCGTCGGCGAGGCACAGGTCGGCACGCCCGTGCTCGACATCTCCGACATGGTGTCAACCGGCAACGAGCAGGGACTCCTCGCCGTCGAGTTCCACCCGTCCGAGCCCCTCGCCTACGCCAACTACACCGACCTCGACGGACACACGAAGGTGGTCGAGTTCGAGTTCGACGACAGCACCGGCACGGCCGTCTTCGATGTCGGCTCTCGTCGCGAACTGCTCACCGTGCAGCAGCCGTACCCCAACCACAATGGCGGCGACCTCATCTTCGATGCCGATGACATGCTGCTGATCGCGCTCGGCGACGGCGGCGCGGGCGGCGATCCCGACCGGGTGTCGCTCGACATGGGCTCGATGCTGGGCAAGATCCTCGCATCGACCCGCTGCCCGGTTCTGGCGCACCGTATGGAGTGCCGCCCGACAATCCGTTCGTCGACACCGCCGGCGCGCTGCCCGAGATCTGGTCGGTGGGCCTCCGGAACCCGTGGCGCATCGACATCGATCCCGCCAACGGCGAGCTGTGGGTGGCCGATGTCGGCCAGGGCGAGTGGGAGGAAGTCACCGTCGTCGACAGCGGCCGCGGCGTCAACTTCGGTTGGAGCGCCTTCGAGGGCTCGCGCCCCTTCAACGCCGATCAAGACGGCTCGGGCGCAACCCCGCCGGCGTTCGAGTACCAGCACGGCGACGACGGCTGCTCGGTCAGCGGCGGAGCAGTGCTGCAGCCGGGCGGCAGCGATGGCTGGTTCGTGTTCTCCGACTACTGCAGCGGCCGCGTATGGGCCATGCGCCGCGGCACCGCGCCCATTCGAATCGATGCAATGGGCGCAGCCGATGCCGGCCTCGGCAACGTCACGGCCGTGCGTCGCGGCAGCGACGGTGCAATCTACGTGCTGCTGCTCGACGGCCTGATGCTGCGACTCAGCGTCGAGCGCCCATGAACATGCGCTTCAGGGCGTCGTAGTGCTCGATGCAGTGGCCGGCGCCCAGCACGACGGCTTCGAGGGGCATCTCCGACATCTTCACCGGCACGCCGGTCTCGGCGACGATCCGCTCGGCAAGGCCGCGCAGCAGCCCGCCGCCGCCGACGAGGTACATGCCGCGGCTGAGAAAGTCCTGGGCGAGCTCGGCTGGGGCGCGGGCAAGGCAGCGCACCACTGAGGCGATGATGCTGCTCACCGGGTCTTCGATGGCGAAGCGGACTTCCTCTGGCGTGAGCAGCACCGTGCGCGGCAGGCCGGTCATCAGGTCGCGGCCGCGGACCTCGGCCTGGCGATCCTCGTCGACGGGCGACGCCGACCCGATCGCCATCTTCACCTCTTCGGCCGTGCGCTCGCCGATGGCGATGCCGTGCTCGCGGCGCACATACGCCTGGATGGCGGCGTCGATGTCGAATGAGCCGACTCGAACTGCCTCGAGCGTGACGATGCCGCCGAGGCTGATGACGGCGGTCTCGCTGGTGCCGCCGCCGATGTCGATCACCATGTTGCCGACCGGCTCCTCGATGGGCAGGTCGGCGCCGATCGCCGCCACCATCGGCTGCTCGATCAGCTGCGCATCGGCAGCGCCCGCGCGGCGAGCGGCATCGGTGACGGCGCGGCGCTCGACCTCGGTGATGGCCGACGGCACGCAGATGACCACCTTCGGCCGCGTGAACCGGCTCACGCCGACACGCTGCAGCAGCAGCCGGATCATGCGCTCGGTGATCTCGAAGTCGGTGATCGCGCCGCCGCGCAGCGGGCGGACCGCGACGATGTAGCCGGGCGTGCGCCCGATCATCTGCCACGCCTCGCGCCCGGTGGCGAGCACCTCGCCGGTCTGGCGGTTGAGGGCGATGACCGACGGCTCGTTGAGCACGATGCCGCGGCCCTTCATGTAGACGAGGGTGTTGGCGGTGCCGAGGTCGATCGCGAGGTCGCGGGCCATGGATCAGCGTTCCCTTCCATCGGGCCCGTCATCGAGCGACTTGCGTACCCTGTCGGCCACCTCGCGGCGCGCCTCGGGTGACAGCGCGTCGAGGTGACGGCGGAAGCTGCGCATGCCCGACTCGCTGCGCCGGCGGCGCACGGCGATGCCTGCTCCCGCGCCGACAACCACCACGACGGCGACGACGATCGCCCAGATCACCGGGGCTCGACTCCCGCGCCAGCGCGGGCAGTCGGCACCGCCGACGGATCGACGGGCGGCATCGAACCGGTTCCCCACCCGGATCCATCGGACCAGACCTCGTGCTTCCAGATCGGCGCGCTCGCCTTCAGCGCGTCGATGGCATAGCGGGCTGCCTCGAATGCCTGCGGCCGGTGCGGCGAGCTGACGCCCACCACCACCGAGCTCTCGCCGACGCCCATGCGGCCGAGTCGATGCAGCACTGCTACGCGGCCCGTGTCGGGCCACCTGGTGCGCAACTCGTCGGCGAGCGCCCCGAAGGCGCGCAGCACGTGCTCGTCGTAGGCCTCGTAGGTGAGATGCACCACGCCGTCGCGCATCGAGCCAGTCTCGTCGACGGCGTGGTCGCGGACCGTGCCGCTGAACACGACGACGGCACCGCAGTCGGGCTGCACGCACCAGTCGTAGACGGCGCCGACCGGCAGTGGCTCATGGGTGATCGCGAGCCACGAGCGACCGTCGACAGGAGCCTCCACATGGACGAATCTAGCCGCAGTGCCGCGACGCCACTCGCCGCACGAACGTCACTAACCTGCGACGCTCGTGGAGGGCATGCAGTTCGACGACGCCGACGGCGATGCCGACGGCACCGCTCGCCCTGCCCCGGTGCCGCCGCACGAGCGGTACTGGCGCCACCCCACCGAGGTCGCAGCGAACGCCTGGGCGGCGAGCGAACCCCCGTTGGTGCTCGGTCGGGGCCTGGCCACCGCTACCGGGGCGGTGGCCGTGGTCATGTCGGTGGTGCTCGCCTTCACCATGCTGTCGACCCATCCAGGCCAGCCCACCGCCGCTGTCGCCACCGCCGTCCGGTATGCCGCGGCAAGTACCGCCACTCCCGCTGCCTCACCCGTCGACACCTCCGGGGCCATCGCTCCGGCCGCGACCGAACCGGCGGCGAGTCCGTCACCGGTGGCCACCGACCCACTGCCCACCTTCCGCGTGCAGGCCGGCGCCGCCTCGGGCATCACCGACGTCGCTGTCTCGACACCCGTGCAACCGGTGGCGATCGCCGTCGGCGACGGAGCCCTCATCATCACCACCATCGCCGCCGTCGACGACCGACGCCAGGTGCAGTTGGTCGACGCCGAGGGACGCACCGCCACCGCCCGCGTCCTGTTCGCCGACAAGTCGAGCGGACTTGCCGTGCTCCTGCCCGATGCCACTGCGTCGATCGTCGGCATCGAGGTCGCCGAGTCGGTCGTCGTGGGCGACCTGCTGTCGGTACCCGGCCGCACCGGCACCCCGGTCGAGGTGGCACCCAGCGGTCTCGAGACCGGCGACACGATCGACGACGCCGACCACATGCTGACGGCGCTCGGCGACGTGCTGTCGGTCTCGGGCGATCCAGTCGAGGGCGAGCCGGTGCTGAACCAAGACGGCGAACTCGTCGCGCTCTGCACGCGCAGCGCCGACGGCCCGATGCTCGTGCTCGTCGACCGCATCATCGAGTTGCGTCGTGCGCTCGGCGCCCTGCTCAGGCCCACCGTCTGGCTCGGCGTGCTCATCGACGACCTCCCCGCCGGCGGCATCGTGGTTGCCGCGCTCGATCCCGACGGCCCGGCGGCAGCGGCCGGCCTGGCGGTCGGCGACCTCATCATCGAGATCGACGGCACGGTCATCGGCAGCGCCGTCGAACTTGCCGGCGCGCTGGCGGTGCACCATGTCGGCGACGTCGTCGAGATCACCGTGCAGCGACTCGACGGCACCTCGGCGCAGGTCAGCGTCGAGCTGGCGGCACCGCCGCCGCGGCTGTGACCGCGGCCGATCGCACTGCGCGCCCCACGACGGCAGCCACGACGGCGAGCAGGGTGCCAGCCGCCGCAAGCGCCGCCTCCTGACGCCGCTTCGGCGACACCATCGTCCACCACTTCGCCTCAGTGCCCTCGACATACGCCTGCTCGTTCGTGATCGCCGGCGTCCATCCGTCGGCAACGAGCCGATCGCTTGCCACGACCCATGGCCACCGCGTGTAGGCGACAAGGCCGGGCGGAATCGGTCCGCGCTCGAGTCGCCAGCGAAGACTGGTGACCACCTCGCGCCACCGCGACGGCAGCTTCAGCCGCGGCGGGTTGCCGGTGAGCGCACGGAGGCGCTCGCCCGGCACGAAGCCGTGGGGGGCTGCATTGCGCACGCCGTCGATCCGTCGCACCGCGCAGAGCACCACCGCATCGGCGAGGTCGTCGAGATGGAGGAACTGCGCCGGGGGGTCGGCCTCACCGAGTCGCTCGCCCATGCCCGCCGCCAGCGCTGCGGCAAGTCCGCTCGCCGCATCAGCGGCCATCGAGACCGCCGGGCGCAGGATCGACGCGCTGCGCCCTGACGATGCCTGCCGCCACCGCTCGACCTGCTGCTCGACCTCGACGAGGTGCACCGCATAGTCGAACTCGGGGCGCAGCACTGCGTCCTCGGTGAGCGGCACGGGGTTGTTGGGCCACGCCCCGTACACCATCGCCGACGAGACCATCACCACGTGACGTGCTGCGGAATGCTCGAGCACGGCACCGAGATCGCCGAGGGCGGCACGGTGCCACGAGGCCCGCACGGCCGAGTCGTGCGCCGTCAGCCACACCACGACGTCGGCTTCGTCGGGCCCGGAGGCGATGGCGATCCCGAGATCGCCGAGTCGCTCGCGCACGCGCCCGCCGAGCGCCCCGGCGGCATCGCTCACCCACACCGTCCCGTCGACCATGTGCGCAACCTAGACGGCCGGATGCCGGCGGGCGTTCCGCTCGTAGGCTGCCACCATGGCTGATGGCGACAGCGGCATGCCCGATCCGTTTGCCGGCATGCCGATGTTCGCCGAGATGGCGAAGGCACTTGCCGGTCAGGGACCGCTCAACTGGGATGCGGCGCGGCAGTTCGCCGTCATGGCTGCCGGAGGTGCCGGCGAGCCGAACGTCGATCCGATGGCACGGCTCCGCCTCGCCGAACTCGCCCGCATCGTCGAGATGCACCTCGCCGACATCGCCGGCACCGACCAGTCGTTCCCCGAGATCAGCACCGTCACCCGGTCTGCGTGGGCCCTGCGGTCGCTCGACGACTACCGCCCCCTGTTCACCGACATGGCCACGTCGCTCAGTCGGCCTGCCGCCGACACCCCGGCCGATACCGACCCGATGGCAGCGATGTTGGCCGGCCTCTCGAGGATGATGGGCCCGTCGATGATGGGCATGGCCATCGGGTCCATGATCGGACGGCTGGCGGCACGCACGTTCGGCTGCTACGACCTGCCGATACCGCGTCCGACAGCCGACATCCTCGTCGTCCCCGCCAACGTCGACGACTTCGCCACGGCATGGGAGATTGACGGCGACGAGATGCGCCTCTGGGTCATTGCCCAGGAACTCGCCGCACACTCGCTGTTCTCGTCCGAGTCGTTCCGCGGTGCCGTCGTCGATCGTGTCCGCCGCCACGTCGGCGCCTTCCGGCCCGACCCTGCGGCCATCATGGACCACCTCGCCGCGGCGTCAGATGCCGACATGGGCGACCCGATGGCCGCCATGCAGCGACTGCTCGGCGATCCCGCTGTGCTCCTCGGCGCCGTGCAGTCGCCCGAGCAGGCAGCACTGGCCTCCGCACTCGACGCCGCCGTCGCCGGCGTGGTGGGCTACGTCGACTACGTGGTCGATGCCGTCGCCGTCAGGGTGATCGGCGGCAATGCGCTGCGCATCGCCGATGCCGTCCGGCGGCGCCGCGTCGGAGCGACGCCCGACGACCTCTTCGTCGAACGACTGCTCGGCCTGCGGCTCACCATCGAGCAGGTGCAGCGCGGCAAGGACTTCGTGGCCGGGGTGGTCGACCGAGTCGGCGAGCGGCGCCTCACCGAACTGTTCCGCGGCGCCGACTCGCTGCCCACGCCCGCCGAGCTCGAGGCACCCGGCCTGTGGGTCGCCCGGCTCGAGCTCTGACGTCAGCCGGCGGAACGCTCGTACTTGTAGCCTAGGCCGCGGATCGTGACGATCCGGGTGGGGCTCGACGGATCGGGCTCGATCTTCGACCGAAGGCGCTTCACGTGCACGTCGAGCGTCTTCGTGTCGCCGACATAGTCGCTGCCCCACACCCGGTCGATCAGGGTGTCGCGGGTGAGCACGCGGCCGGCGTTCGCCAGCAGCATCTGCAGCAGTTCGAACTCCTTCAGCGGGAGGACGATGGCGCGGCCGCCAACGGTGACGCGATGCGCGTCCGGATCGAGGGCAACGTCGCCCACGGTGATGGCGCCGAGCATCACCTCGCCCGTGCTGTCGCCGAGGCCAGCCTTGCGCCGCAGCACGGCGCGGATTCTGGCTACCAGCTCGCGCATCCGGTAGGGCTTGGTGACGTAGTCGTCGGCACCGACCTCGAGCCCTACCACCGTGTCGATCTCGGCACTCTTCGCCGTCACCATGATGATGGGCACCTGGCTGCGGGCGCGCAACTGCCGGCAGACGTCGATGCCGCTCATCCTCGGCAGCATCACGTCGAGCAGCACCACGTCCGGATTCGCCGAATCGAAGAGCTCGAGTGCCTGGAAGCCATCATGCGCCACCACGATGCGAAACCCCTCGCGGGCCAGGCCCACCTTCAATGCCTCAACGAAGCTGACTTCGTCCTCGACGACCAGGACGGTGTACTCGGAGTTCTCCATCGCCGCTACGCCTCCGCCGCCGGAATCCGTAGCGTGAACGTGGAGCCCTCACCCTCGCGGCTTCGAACCAGCACGTCGCCCGTGTGATTGTTCGCAACGTGGCGAACGATGGCAAGCCCAAGGCCAGTGCCTCCGGTGTCGCGGCTGCGAGCACGGTCGACACGGTAGAAGCGTTCGAAGATCCGGTCGATGTCCTTTGCAGGTATTCCGATTCCTGTGTCTGCGACCTCGATATCCACCATGCCCTCGGCCGCGGCGACGGATATGCGCACGGCCGCACCCGGATGGCTGTACTTCACTGCGTTGTCGAGAAGGTTCGCAATGGCCGACACCAACTGCCGTGAGTCACCGAGTGCCTTTGGGGGAAAGCGATCCTCTACGACCATCTGCACGTCGCGGAGGCTCGCCGATGCCCCCACGCGGTGAACAGCCTCGCTGATCACCACGCCGAGATCGACGAGATCGCGCACGGCGGCACCGCCTAGCTCGATGCGCGACAGCTCAAGTAGATCGTCGATTGCCGCGGACGCCCGATGCGCCTCAACGACCATCCGGCCCGCCAGCGACTGCATCACGCTGAGATCGTCGTGCTCGGAGATGGCCTCGGCGAGGATCGCGAGACCGGCCACGGGCGTCTTCAGTTCATGGCTGATGTTGGCGACGAAGTCGGTTCGCACCGAGTCGAGCCGCACGCGCTCCGTCACGTCGTCGACGACCACCAGCGCACCGACTGGATGCAGTGGCAGGCCTCGCAACAGGAACGACCGCTGCGGCGGTCCGAAGAGATCCACTCGGCGCTGCACGCTCTCCCCGGTTGAGGCCGTCCTGCCCGCTGCCTCTGCCGCTTCATCGAGCAGCACTTCCTCGTGGCCGCCGAGGCCCGTGATCGCGGTTCGCCGGATCACCGTGCCATCGGCATCGATGAGCAGCAAACCGAATGGGAGCGCGTCAACCGCTGCCGTCAGCGCGCCGAGTTGCCGCGAACAGTCGGCGAGTTGGGCCGAACGTTCACGAAGCTCGGCCTGCAGTGCCTCGATACGTCGGGCCCCGAAGATCACGGATCGGGCGATCCCGCGTCAGGGATGTCGACCTTCGGCCTCTCGCGCTTGCGGTGATCAGGAAGCCAGCCGGTGATGATGAATCTGGTGCGCTCTGCGATGTGGACGGCATGGTCGCCGATTCGCTCGTAGAAGCGCGACGCAATCGCGAGCTGGACCGCAATCTGGAGGTCGATCTTGCTGCCGGCATGGCACTCGAGGATGGTCTGGACGAACTGCCGCTGGAGCCCGTCCAGATAGGCGTCCATATCGTCGACGGCCGCTGCCTTCGACTCGTCGTTCTCGACATAGGCCTCGATCGCAGCCTCGTAGAGGGCCTGCGCCTGCTCTCCCATCCTTGCGATCACGCCGCGCAGGCGCGGGTCGAGATCGTGGCCATAGATGCGCCGCGCTGTCTTGCAGATGTTCGCGATGAGGTCGCCGCTTCGCTCTACATCAGCCGTCATCTTCATCAGCGCGACCACCTGTCGCAGGTCTCCGGCGACAGGGGCCTGCAGCGCGAGGATCTGCAAGCAGTGCTCCTCGATATCGACGGCGCGCTCGTCGATCGCCTCATCACCGCGAATGATGCTCTCGGCACCCTCCAGATCGCCGTCGAGGAGCACCTGCGTCGCCCTCGGTATCAACTCGGTGACACTCGCTGCCATCCGGACCAACTCGGACTTCACGCCCTCAAGGTCATGGTGGAACGACTTGCGCATTTCTTCCATCAGCCAAACCTCCCGGTCACGTACGCCTCGGTGCGCTCGTCCGATGGCGTGGAGAACATCTTCTTGGTGTTGTCGAACTCGACGAGCACGCCGGTGCGGCGGTCGCTCTCGGGATTGATCTCGGTGGTGAAGAATGCAACTCGGTCGCTGACGCGGGCGGCCTGCTGCATGTTGTGCGTGACGATGACGATCGTGAACGTGTGCTTGATCTCCTGCATCAGGTCTTCGATCCTCGACGTGGCGATCGGATCCAGGGCCGAGCACGGCTCGTCCATCAGCAGTACCTCGGGCTCGACGGCGATGGCCCTCGCGATGCAGAGGCGCTGCTGCTGGCCGCCCGACAGTCCGAGGCCGCTCTCCTTGAGGCGGTCCTTCACCTCGTCCCACAGGGCTGCGCCGCGCAGTGCTTTCTCGACCACCGCATCGAGGTCGGCCCGCTTCTTCGTGCCGGTGAGCCGTGGCCCATAGGCCACGTTGTCGTAGATGCTCCTCGGGAACGGATTTGGCTTCTGGAAAACCATACCGATCCGGCGGCGCACCTCGACGGCATTCACCTCGGGGTCGTACAGGTCGACCCCGTGGTACTCGATCGTGCCGTCGACCCGAGCCGACGGGATGAGGTCGTTCATCCGGTTGAAGCAGCGCAGGACCGTGCTCTTGCCACAGCCAGACGGGCCGATGAACGCCGTGATCTCGCGCTGGTGGATGTCGAGCGTGACCTCGCGGACGGCTCGGAAGGCGCCGTAGTGCACCGACAGGTCGCGCACGCTGAACACGGCCTCGCTGCCGTCGGCAGCGGTGGCTGTCTGGGTTGCTGCAGCGTCAGTCATGGCGGGCTCCGGGAAGGGTGTCGGTTCGTGGCCGGATGGGTGCAGCGGTCATGCCTGCCGCCGTCGCTCGAAGCGGTTGCGCAGCACAATCGCGCCGGCGTTCAGCACCAGCACCATCCCCAGCAGCACGACAATGGCAGCGGCATTGAGGTCTTCGAAGGTCAGGCCGGTTCGCTTGCCAGGCGAGTTCGGGTTGTTGGCCCATCCGAAGATCACCACCGGCATGGCGGTGAACTTGCCCTGCAACTGCTCGAGGAACGACTGGCCGGGCGCGGCGGCGAGCCTGCCGGTGATGGCACCGATCAGCAGCAGCGGTGCCGCCTCACCCAGTGCTCGGGCGACCGCCAGCACCGTGCCGGTGAGGATGCCGGGTGCCGCATAGGGCAGCACGTGGTGGCGCGTGGTCTCCCACCGCGTGGCGCCCACGCCGTAGCCGGCCTCGCGCAGGCCGTCCGGAACAGCGCGCACCGCCTCGGCCGTGGTGATGATGATGATCGGCAGCACCAGGATTGCCATCGTGATGCCGGCCGACATGACGCTGCGGCCTCCAGTGATCGGCGCCAGTGCCTTGACGAACACCACGAGACCGAGGATGCCGTACACGACGCTGGGCACGCCGGCGAGGTTGCGGATGTTCAGCTGGATGAAGTTCGTCAGCCTGCCCGGCGAGGCGTACTCCTCGAGGTAGACACCTGCTGCAATTCCGATCGGGAAGGCCAGCACGATGACGAACAGGGCGATCATCAGCGAGCCCCAGATCCCCTGGCTGACGCCGACGCGGTCGGGGTTGGAACCCATCGTCCCCGAGAAGAAGCCGTTGCTGCGCGAGTCGAACACCGGTATCGCACTGGCCAGCACGTCCCACAGCAGCACCGTGAGCACCAGCATCGCGAGCATCAGGCAGGCCAGGAGCACGCCGGCGAGCACCATGCCGCGCACGTCACGCCTGCCACCGGTGATGGACGCGCGCACGGCGGCTGCGCTGCTGGAGAGCGACGACTGCGAGACGGCCATCGGGTTCGCCTAATACCTCGCCCGCACGCGGCTGACCACCCGCGCGGCGAACATGTTGAGCACGAGTGTCATCACGAAGAGCAGCGCGCCGACGAAGAACAGGCTCTGGAAGGCGAGCCCGCTGCCCACCAGCTGGTCGCTGCCCTGCGCGAGCTGCGCCATCGATGCCGTCATCGTGAGGCCGGGCTCGCGCGGATCGAGCACCCGTGGCGCCGAGCCGAGCCGGCCCGACGCCAGTGCTGCGACCATCGTCTCGCCGATCGCCCTCGACACCGACAGGATGAGCGCAGCGACGATGCCCGACACCGCGGCCGGCAGCACCACCTTGACAACCGTCGAGCTCTTTCGCGCGCCGAGCCCGGTGCTCGCCTCGCGCAGCGACGTCGGTACCGATCGCAACGCGTCCTCGCTCACCGAGGCCATCAGTGGCGTGACGAGCACGCCGATGGCAGCACCCGTGACCAGCAGGCCGGTCGTCTGCGGGGTGTCGAAGAGCGGCTGCAGCAGGTCGGGGCCGAGCACCCGCAGGGCGAAGAACCCGAACACCACGCTCGGCACCCCCGCCAGCACCTCGAGCACCGGCTTCAGGGTGCGGCGCACGCGCGGCGATGCGTACTCGGAGAGGAAGATCGCCGAGCCGAGGCCAAGCGGCGCCGCCACCACCATCGCCACCGCCGACACGATCACCGTGCCGAGCACGATGGTGGGGATGTCGAACCGGCCCCGCCGAGGATCCCAGCTGGGCACGTCGGCCCGGTCGACGAGACCGCCGATGCCCTGCTCGCCGATCAGGTCGGAGAGAAACGTCCACGCCTCGCTGAACAGTGTCCACACGATCGCCACGCTGATGACGATCGACACGGCCGCCGCGCCGAACATCGCCAGTCGAGCGGCGCGCTCGGACCTGATGCGGCGACGGTCGCCGCGGAGGTCGGCGACGGTGAGCGGGCGTTGGAGCATGGTCACGTGAGTGCGGAACGAGAGCGGGGCCAGGCTGCGGCTGCAGTCCCGGCCCCGCTCATCCTAGGAGGCTGCTGCTCAGCCCTTGGCAGCCGACCAGGCGGCGCGTGCCGCCTCGAGGCGGTCGGCGGGAATGCTCACGTAACCGGCTTCCGTCACCGATGCGATCCCGTCGTCGCTGAGGTAGAGATCGACGTACGACGCCACTGCGGGGTTCTCGGCCACCGCATTGAGGCTCACGTAGATGTACAGCGACCGGCTGAAGGGATAGCTGCCGTCGGCGATCGTGGCATCAGTCGGCTCGACGCACCCGTCGCCGCCATCGATGGCGACACCCTTCATCTTCTCGCCCTCTGCCTTGTAGAAGGCGTAGCCCACCCAGCCAAGGCTGGTGTCGCTGCCCTCGATGCCGTCGACGATGAGGTTGTCGTTCGGGCTGGCTGTGTAGTCGCTGCGGGTGGTGTCCTCGGTGCCGCGCTCCTCGGCGATTTTCTTGATCGCGAACTCGACGAACGAGTCGTAGGTGCCGCTCTCAGGGCCGGGGCCAACGAGCGTCAGCGGCGCATCGGGCAGGGTCGAGTACGCCGAGCCGAGCTCGCCGGCCAGCGCGTTGGCGTCGGCCCAGCTGTCGAAGCCCTCCGACTCGGGCCCGATGAGCGAGTACAGGGCGGCGCGGTCGAGGCATTCGATCGCCGAGTTGTTCGGGTTCGTGGCGACGGTGAGGCCGTCGATCGCGATCTCGATCTCGACGAACTCGATGCCGGCGTCGGCGCAGAGTGCCGCCTCCTCGTCCTTGATCTTGCGCGAGGCATCGCTGATGTCGGCCTCGCCGTTGCAGAACTTCTGGAAGCCGTCGCCGGTGCCGGGACCCTCGACGGTGACGGCCAGCTGGCCTCCGCTCAGCTCGTCGGCGAGTTCGCTGACCAGCACCGAGATCGGCTCGACCGTCGACGAGCCGGTCACGAACACCTCGCCCGCAGCGAGATCACCCGACGGGGCTGTGGTGTCGACACCGCCGTCGGTTGCCGGCGCAGAGGTCTCGTTCGGCGTGGTGCTGTCGACGGCACCCTCGTCGGCACCGCAGCCGGCAAGTACGAGTGCGAGGCCGGCGACAGCGGCGGCGAGTGCACGTTTCCTTGAAGTGTTCACGTATGTCTCCTATGGGGTAGTGGAACGACGGGCCGAACCGTAGGAAACCCGACTGTCGGGAACCACACCACAGGGTGAACGGATGGTGAACAGTCGCCGAACGGTGCGGGAACTCGACCCGGAGAAGGTCAGCGGCGCTGTCGCTCGACGACCCAGCGGTAGAACCGGTCCTGGGCATCACCATCGCTGAATACCAGCGGGCCGAGGCGCCGCCACTGGCCGTCCGGACCGAGTTCGTGGCGCACGACGTCGTCGGCCAGCAGGTCGGCCAGCACGCGGTCGAGCCAGTCGCGGTGCTTCGGGTGCACCACGGGCACGAGCACCTCCACCCGGCCGTCGAGGTTGCGACCCATCCAGTCGGCGCTGCCGATGAGGAACAGCGGGTTGTTGCCGTCGCCGTGCCCGAAGCGGACGATGCGCGAGTGCTCGAGGTAGCGGCCGAGGATGCTGCGCACCCTGATGTTCTCGCTCATGCCCGGCACGCCGGGCACCAGGCAGCAGATGCCGCGGGTGATGAGGCTCACCTGCACGCCGGCGTTGCTGGCCGCGTAGAGCGCCTCGATCATCTCGGGGTCGGTGAGCGAATTGAGCTTCACGGTGATGCTGCCGTCGCTGCCGTGGCCGCTTTCGTTCTCGATGAGATCGAGCAGCTGCTGGCGCATGTGGCGCGGGGCCACGACGAGCGACGAGAACTGCACGTTGCGGCTGTAGCCCGTGAGGTGATTGAACAACTGCGTGACGTCCTCGCCCACCGCCGGATCGCAGGTGAGGAACCCGACGTCCTCGTACAACCGTGCCGTGCGCGAGTTGTAGTTGCCGGTGCCGATGTGGCAGTAGCGGCGCAGGCCGTCGTCGTCCTTGCGCACGACCAGCGTGCACTTCGCGTGGGTCTTCAGCCCGACGAGCCCGTACACCACGTGCACGCCCGAGCGCTCGAGCGCCTTCGCCCAGCCGACGTTGGTGGCCTCGTCGAAGCGGGCCTTCAACTCCACCAGCACGGCCACCTGCACGCCGCGCTCGGCAGCGCGCATCAGGCTGCGGGCGATCGGGCTGTCGCCACCGGCCCGGTACAGGGTCATCTTGATGCTCTGCACCTTCGGATCGTCGGCCGCCTGCGAGATGAACGCCTCGACGCTGCTCGAAAAGCTCTCGTAGGGATGGTGCACCAGCAGCGGCCGCTCGCGGATGACCGAGAAGATGCTGCGGTCCTGGGCCTCGGCCTTGTGCACGCGACCGGCCGTCACCGGCGCCCAGGGCGAGTCCTTCAGGTGCGGCAGGTCGAGCCCGTGCAACTGGAACAGGCACGTGAGGTCGAGCAGTTTGCGGTGCACGGTGATGTCGCCCGACTGCAGGTCGAGCTCGCGAATGAGCAGGTCGAGCATCTCGTCGCTGATGCCCTCGCGCACCTCGAGGCGCACCGCCCGGCCGAACCGGCGGCGGCGGAGCTCCATCTCGATGGCGGCCAGCAGGTCGTCGGCCTCCTCTTCCTCGACGGTGAGGTCGGCATTGCGGGTGACGCGGAAGACCGCGTGCTCCTCGACGATCATGCCCACGAACAGCTGGTGCAACTGGGCGGCGATGATCTCCTCGACCGGCACCCAGCGCCGCCCGTCGGGCAGCGCCACGAGCCGAGGGAATACGTTCGGCACCTTCACGCGGGCGAAGCGCCGCTCGCCCGTATCGGGATCGCTCACCATGGCCGCCAGGTTGAGGGCGAGATTGGAGATGTACGGGAACGGGTGCGCCGGGTCGACGGCAAGCGGGGTGAGCACGGGGTAGATGCGCTGCTCGAAGTACGAGATCAGCCACAGGTGGTCGTGCGCCGTCAGGTGCTCCCACGTGACAAGGTCGATCCCCTCGGCCGCCAGCGCCGGCAGCAGCGAGTCGAACACCGCCCGCTCCTGATCGCGGACGAAGGCGCTCGCTGCGGCCCCGATGCCGTCGAGTTGCGCCTGCGGCGAGAGTCCGTCGGGCGCTGGCAGCACGAGGCCAGCAGCCAACTGGTCCTTGAGCGCGGCGACCCGCACCTGGAAGAACTCGTCGAGGTTCGACGAGCAGATCGCCGCGAACTTGAGCCGCTCGAGCAGCGGGATGCCGTGCTCCTCAGCCAGCGACAGGACGCGACGGTTGAAGGCCAGCCAGCTCAGTTCGCGGTTGACGAGTCGCACCGACACGGCTCGACACTACCGACCGCCGGTCGGCCGCCGGCGGCGTCGCCGTGCGCTCAGGCGTCGGCGTCGGGGATGCCGAGGTCCCATTCGATGCTGATGTGCTCGCGCTCGGCATCGCGGGCCACGCGCTCGCGGTTGCGGCGGAACTGCGGGTCGTCGCGGGTGAGCAGCACCAGGCGGGCCAGCACGCGGGCCCGGAACTCGTCGATCAGGGTGCGGTCGCCGTAGTCGGCGTAGACCTCCCAGTGCGGCGACACCGGGCCGAGATAGACGATGCGGGCATGGGCCCGCGGCGGCTCGTTGGCGATGTCGGTCATGGCATTCTCCTGCGGTCGCGGCCTCGGGGCGGCGGTTGGGCGAGTGTACCGGCACCGTCCGGCGCCCCCGTCAGGCCAAGTGACATCCGACCCCGGTCGCGCCAGCCGAACGATCGTTCCCCGCCGCTGCCGTCCGTGCCACAATGTGGTCACGGGAACCGCCGTGCGGCACCCGTCGTCAAGAGGGCAGCGCCCGAGGCGACGGCACCGCCCGACGGCAACCCGAACGTGCGGGCGCACTACACGGCGGCGAGCCCCCCTCGCCGCGGTACAAGGAGACGCAAATGCACTCGACCGACCCCTCACCCACGGCGATGCCCACGACCGACGAATCGGTCACGGCCTGGATGCAGCTCGGCAACTGCCGGAACTACCCGCCCGAGGTGTTCTTCCCCAGTGACGGCGTGGGCGTCGACAGGGCCCGCAAGATCTGCAATGCCGACTGCCCGGTTCGCGAGCAGTGCCTCGAGTACGCCCTCGACCACCGCATCGAGCACGGGGTGTGGGGCGGCACCAGCGAGCGCGAGCGCCGGCGAATCCTGAAGCGTCGGTCGGCCACGGCCTGACCGTCAGGGCGACGCCGTACGGCGCCGGCCCGGGCTCAGGACTGCGACGAGTCGGTGCTCGACGGCTCGGACGGCTTCGACTCGCCCGACTTGCCGCCCTCGGCCAGCCCTTCCTTGAACTCCTTCTGGGCCTTGCCCAGGTTCTTGGCGAGCTTCGGCAGCGACGACCCACCGAAGACGATGAGCACGATGACGAGGACGATGATGAGCTCTTGGGGCCCGATGCCTACTGCGATCATGGGGCGACTCTAGCGCGGGCGTCAGGCGATGGTACGGCGGGCAGCCTGGGCCCGCTGGCGGCGCAGGCGACGGCGCTCGCGCTCGGAGAGACCGCCCCAGATCCCGAACTTCTCGCCATTGACGAGGGCGTATTCGAGGCAGTCGAGGCGCACGACGCAGCCACGGCAGACCTCCTTGGCCTCGCGGGTGGAGGCTCCTCGCTCGGGGAAGAACAGGTCGGGATCGACACCGAGGCAGTTCGCCTCGTCCTGCCAGTTTGCGCGTGTGCCTGCCGGCGATTCGGCGGTGACGTGAATCTGCATGCGGACGGCCTCCTTGTCCGGTCAGGGGTGTCGGCGGACACCCCTGTAATTACACAGATGTCATTGTCACCGATCGGCGCCGATTTCGCAAGGGGGCTCTGGAGAAATGGGCCATACGGCGCAGGACACGGGTCAACCGGCCCGGCGCCGCCCGCGGGCAAGTCGCCGCTTGTGCTCGATGAAGTCGACCAGCACGTAGTCGCCCAGCGACTCGTGGTCGGTGAAGAACGCCCTGCCGCGGTTGATCGCCGTGAGCTGCTCGACGAAGGCGCGCAGGCCGTGGCTCGCATCGAGCATGAACGTGTTGATGCGTATCCCCTCACGGGTGCAGCGCATCACCTCGCGCAGCGTCGCCTCGATGGTCTCCTGCACCGGCGGGTAATTGAAGAACACCGAGCCGTCCGGCTGGATGTGCGCAGTCGGCTCTCCGTCGGTGATCATGATGATCTGCTTGGTGCCGGTCTGGCGGGCGAGCATCTGGCGGGCGAGCGTGAAGCCGTGGTGCATGTTCGTGCCGTAGGCGAAGTCCCAGCTCACCTCGGGCAGGCCGGCGGCGGTGAGCACGTACGCCGACTCGCTGAAGCCGATCAGCCCCATGTAGTCGCGGGGAAACTGTGAGGTGATCAGCGCGTGCAGCGCCATCGCCACCTTCTTGGCCGGCAGGAAGTTGTCGCGCATCGG
>JBJTRF010000249.1:0-4719 GCA_046076025.1 Ilumatobacteraceae bacterium | reverse complement strand
TCCGAGACCTGCAGCAGCCGGTCGTTCGGGATGACGATGAGCGTGTCGACCTTCTCCTTCAGTCGCTGCACGCCGGCGTCGGCCTGCACGGCGCGCCGGCGGCCCTCGAACGAGAAGGGGCGGGTGACGACGCCGATCGTGAGCGCCCCCATGCCGCGGGCGATCTCGGCGATCACCGGCGCGGCACCCGTGCCGGTGCCACCGCCCTCGCCGGCCGTGATGAATACCATGTCGGCGCCCTTCACCATCTCCTCGATCTCGTCTCGGTGCGCCTCGGCGGCATTACGGCCCACCTCGGGGTCGCTGCCTGCGCCGAGGCCACGGGTGAGCTCGCGGCCGATGTCGAGCTTCACGTCGGCGTCGCTCATCAGCAGTGCCTGGGCATCGGTGTTGACGGCGACGAACTCGACGCCCTTCAGCCCGGCGTCGATCATTCGGTTCACGGCGTTGACGCCGCCGCCGCCGACGCCGATCACCTTGATGACGGCGAGATAATTCTGTGGGGCGCCGGCCATCAGGTGAACCTCCGTGGGTCGGGCGATGGGTACTCGGGAGCAGTTCGTCCTGGCCGCGGCCTGCCGCGGTCGTTGTGCTGTGCAGCCTACCCACGGCAGGCACCCTGATTCGGGTATACCGGACCTGCGCCCCGGCGGTCGCGCCGGACAGGCCCGCTGGTCAGCCCCTGACGACGCCGATCTGGGCGGTGGACACGTCGAGCGCCACGACGCCGGCCAGCCCGCCGCGCACCTGGCTGAGCAGCCGGGCGAGCTTGTCGTCGAGGTCGTCGGCCGACCCGAGCCGAACCGCCACCCCGCCGGACAGTTCCATGGTCAGCGTGCCGGTGACGGCATCGAGCCCGACCGACTGCGTGATGGCCCGCACCTCGGCCGGCAGCACCTGCACCAGCGTCGCCGCCGACGAGTACGGAGCCCCGGCGAACTGGCCGCGGGCCGTGTCGGGATGGCTTCCCGTGATCGGCATGTAGGCCACCGGCTGTCCGTCGAGCACGTCGAGCACGCGGCCCTGCACGTCGATCACCCTCCACCGCCCGTCGCCGCCCCGGAAGGTGGCGAGCGCCCGCCGCTCGCGGATGTCGATCACCACGGTGTGCGGGAACTGCGAGTCGACGCGCACGCGCTCGACCCATGGCAGTGCGGCGAGCGCCGTCTCGATGTCGCCGGTGTCGACGAGCAGCACCGGATCGCCCTCGAGGTCGGCGATAATGGCGTCGAGTGCCGCTGCGTCGGTGTAGACCGCCCCGTTGACGCGCACGTCGGTGACGCCGAACATCGGCGACGCCACCACGCCGACGGCGACGAGGAGCATCACCACCAGTCCGACGGCTGACCCGACGACGACCAGGCGCCGGCTGCGAGCCTCGCGGCGCACGGCAGATCGACGGGCGCGGACCCGGGGATCGATTGCCCCGCCGCGCGCCGTGCGCTGCGGTACCCGATCAGATGCCCCGAAGCCCTCGTCCTTGTCGCCGATATAGATGGTGTTCGGGTCGAGCTCGGGCACCTCGACCGGCGCCTCGACGTCGATGTCCGGCGCTGCAATCTCGTCGTCGAGATAGCCGATGTCGGGGCCCTCGTCATCGGTGATGACGATCGTCGTGCGCCCGAAGAACGCCTTGCCGGTGGGCAGCTCCTCCTGGCGAGTGGGTGAGAGCATCTCGCCGGTCTCCTGGTCGACGGCCACCACGCCGACATGCCCCACCGGGATTGCCACCTCGCGGACACGAGGCTCGCCGGTTGCCTCATCCACGTCGGCATCGACAGCGGTCTCGTCTCGCGCCCAGTCGGGAAGGCCGTCGACCGATGGTCCGCCCGGCGCGTCCACGGCGGGCCGACGCACGGCGGCATCGCTGCCTGCCGCGACCGGCGCCGTCTCGTTGGCGGGCCCTGTACCGACGGCGGGCCCTGCACCGACGGCGGGCTCCAGGTCGGCGCCGGCCAGCGGCGGGACGACGATCGGCTTCGTGGCGTCGCCATCGTCGCCTGCGCCGAACACGGGCGCCCCGAGCCAGTCGATGCCAGTCTCGACCGGCACGTCGGTGACCCGCGGCACTGCGAGCCCGTCTGCGGGGTCAATGTCCCCACGTCCGGGCGGCGACTCGATGCCGAGCGAGGGCACAGTGTCGAGCGAGGGCACAGTGTCCAGAGCGGGCCCCGTGTCCAGAGCAGGCCCAATGTCCTGAGCAGGCCCAGGATCGAGCGGCAGCGTCGGGTCGAGTGGGAGCGCCGGGTCGGCGGCCGGGGCGGTGCCAAACAGTTGCAGGAGTTCGTCGAGCGGGACGTCGGGCACCGGCGCCGAACCCGGCCGGCCGCCGTCGTCGCCAAACGACCCGAGGAGTTCGTCGAGTTCCGGATCGCGCCCGCTGCCGGTGTCGGCCGAGGTCACAGCTCGACTCCAGCGTGCGACTCGTCGGGCAGGTCGTCGAAGCCGAGGAGCCGTATCTCGCTGCGCAGCAGGTGACCCGTGCGGGCATGGACCTCGCCGCGCACGAGCTCCATCAGTGCCCGAACGTCGGCCGCCGTCGCCGACTCGGACGCCTGGATGAAGTTGGCATGCTTGTCGCTCACCTGCGCGCCGCCGACTCGCCGGCCGCGGAGCCCGCAGCCGTCGACCAGCTGCGCTGCGGCAAGTTCGCCGGGTCGCGGGTTGACGAACACCGAGCCGGCGTTCTGGCCGCCCGGCTGGTGCTCGCGCCGCCAGCGCACGATCTCGGCGAGCGCCGCCTCGCCCTCACTGCCGGCGGTGGCGGGGTCGTGCGCGAGGCGAAGCGTGGCGGCAACGACCACCTGGTGGTCGGCGAGGTCGCTGCCGCGGAAGCGAAGTCCGAGCCGTGCTGACGGCACCTCGGCCGTGACGCCGCGGCGGAGGTCGACAATCAACGCCGACCGAAGCGATGACGACATGTCGCTGCCATGCCCCCCAGCGTTCATGCGCACTGCGCCGCCGACGCTGCCGGGCACGCCGACCGCCCACTCGAAGCCGAGCAGCCCTGCGGCGACCGTCCGCCGGGCCAGCACCGGCAGCGCCACGGCAGCGCCGGCGCGTACATCGGCACAGCCGGCGACTGGCTCGCCGATCTCGATGAGGTCGCACTCACCCGCCATGTCGGCGAGGGTGACGACAATGCCGCAGAAGCCCTCGTCGGCAACCAGCAGGTTCGAGCCGCGGCCGATCACCGCCACGGGAACGTCGAGTCGGGCGACGACTGCGCCCACGCGCAGGAGGTCGTCGAGCGATCGAGGCGATGCCAGCACCGCTGCCCGGCCGCCCACGCGGTAGGTGGTCATCGGCGCAAGGGCGATGTCGACGGCCGCCATGGTCCCGAGCTCGCCGGCAGCCTGCCGCAGCCGGGCGGCGAGGTCGGCCCTGCGCTGCGCGCCGGTCACCGTCCGCTCCCCCGCCGCTGCTCGACGTCGTCGGGCAGCGAGGCGATGTCGCCGCAGCCCATTGAGATGCACACGTCGCCGGGGCGCAGCGACGAGGCGAGGTACTCGACGAGGTCGTGCCGTTTCGGCAGCCAGACCACGCGCGACGCCGGGTGTCGATCGAGGACAGCGTCGACGACGAGCTTTCCGGTGACTCCCGGAATCGGGGTGGTGCCGGAGGCGTAGATATCGGTCAGCACGACGATGTCGGCATCGACAAAGGCATCGGCATAGTCGGGCGACATCACCGCCATCCGGTTGTACCGGTTGGGCTGGAAGACGGCGACGACGCGAGCCCAGTCGTCGCCGCTGGTCCGCGCCGCGCCGAGCACTGCGGTGATCTCCGACGGGAGGTGTGCATAGTCGTCGACCAGCGTGATGCCGTCGATGACGGCGCGCACGTCGAATCGGCGGGCAACGCCGCCGAACCGGGCGAGCGAGCGAGCAGCGTCGTGTCGTGGCGCGCCAACCGCCACTGCCATCGCCAGCACGGCGGCGGCGTTGAGGGCGTTGTGACGTCCGCGCAGCGGCAGCCGCACCGGCACGGGACCGGACGCGTCATCGGCCCACGTGAGGTCGAACTGCAGGACGCCGTCCACCGGGGTAATGGGCCCCACGACCACGTCGGCTGCGGGGTCGGTGCCGTAGGTGATGACGTGGATGCCGTCGCGGCGGAGCTCGGTCGCCAGCGCAACGCACACCGGGTCGTCCGCGCAGAGCACACGCGGCCCAGCCACCTGGCGCAGGTAGCGGCGGAAGCCGTCGACGATTCCGTCGAAGCTGCCGTAGTGATCGAGGTGATCGCTCTCGACGTTGGTGAGGATGGTGCCCGCCAGCGGCAGGGCGAGGTGCGTGCCGTCGCTCTCGTCGGCCTCGACGACGAACCACTCCCCTCCCGTCCACTGCGCGCCGGTGCCCATGTCGGTGACGTCGCCGCCGATGACGAAGCCGGGCCGCAGCCCGCAGTCGTGCAACACCAGCATCAGCATCGACGCCGTCGACGTCTTGCCGTGAGTTCCAGCCACGCCGATCGACTTGGCCTGCGCGCAGATCGAGGCGAGCATCCCCGACCGGTGCATCGATGGCACGCCGGCGCGAACCGCCTCGTCCCGCTCGATGTTGCGCTCGGGTATCGCCGTCGACCACGTCACGGCGTCGCAGCCGTGCACTGCCTCACGCGAATGGCCCACCCGCACGTCGACGCCGGCGGCGCGCACGCGGTCGAGCGACGGCTGCTCGCGGATATCGCTTCCGCTCACGCGGTGCCCCATCTCGG
>JBJTRF010000248.1:0-11692 GCA_046076025.1 Ilumatobacteraceae bacterium | reverse complement strand
GCGTGAAGTGCCTGCACGCCCACTACGCATGGCACCTCGCAGGTGGCGACGACCCGGTCGGCAGGTGGGTCGAGCACTGCCTCACCACCGGGGTCGGTGGCACATGACCGATGTCCTCGAGTTGCGACTCGAGCCGCAGTCGCTGCACTGCAGACTCGGCGACCGCACGCTCACCCTGCCCGTCGGGCCGATCACCCTGGCGCGCTCCATCGCCGGAGATCCGCCGGCACCTGCCGATCTCACCAATGCCATCGGGCTCGTCGCCGACCATCTCGACGATGTCGACCGCGAACTGCCCGAGGCGCTCCTGGCGGCACGGGTTGTCGTGGCCGGGCACGGCGTCGCGGCCCTCGCCGACGTCGAGCTCGGCGCAGCGGCGGTGCTGCCCGCCGACCTGACGCGTGCGGCCGCCGAGGAGGTCTTTCGCACCCTCGCCACCGAGACGGCCGCCGATCGCTCGCGCAACCCGGGCCTCGAGGCGGCGTGGGTGCACGACATCCTCGGCACGTGCTGCGCCGTGGTCGCCGTGATGCGCCACTTCGCGCTCGATCGCATCGAGTTGGCTTCCTGATGCGTGATCACCCGTCGTCACCGCTAGGCGCAGTGCGCCTGTACGGACAGCGGGTGATGCTGCGCCCGCTCGCGCCCGCCGACTGGACTCAGTGGACCGAGGTGCGGCTGCGCAACGAGTCGTGGCTCGTGCCGTGGGAGCCCCTGCGTCCCGCCGGCATGCTCGACCCCACCCGCGACCGCGACGCCTACATGTCGAGATGCCACGCCCGCGACCGCGACCGGCAGGCGGGCATCGCCTACGGATTCGGGCTCTTCGTCGGGCCCGACCTCGCCGGCGAGGTGAACCTCAACAGCATCGTCCGAGGGGCCCAGCAGGGCGCCACCATCGGCTACTGGATCGACCAGGCACATGCCGGCAACCGCTACGTCGCCGAGGCCGTCGTCGTCACGCTGCGCTTCGCCTTCGAGCAGCTGCACCTGCACCGCGTCGAGATCTGCATCGTGCCGCGCAATCGCAACAGCCGCCGTGTGGTCGAGGTGCTCGGACTGCGCGACGAGGGCACCGCGCAGCGGTTCCTCGAGATCAACGGGGTCTGGGAAGACCACGTCCGCTATGCGATCACCGCCGAGGAATGGGACGCCCGCCGCGACGAACTGGGCCGCGCCTGGCTGTGATCAGGCCTGCTCGGCGATGAGCCGATAGGCGCGTGCCCTGGCCTTCCGGTTGGCGGTGCGCCGCTTCCATGACTTCAGCTTCCAGTGGCGAAGCCGCCGCGGGCCGCCGACTGCGCCGTGGTGCTCGTGATGGTGGTGCTCGGGAACCCAGGCCCTGCCCGGCTCGTGCACCTCGTCAGGTTCGAGGCCGGCCCGCACCTGCGACGCAACGGCATGCAGTTCGCTGTTGATGCGATGCCGCTCGTTGTGGGCATGGGCTCGCAGGTCCATCTTGGGCGGCGAGACCGCCTCGTGGCTGCGGTGGCGCTGACTCATGAGAACCTCCCGTGCTGTGCCGTGAGGTCACGGTACGCCTGAGGGGATTCGCTGACCAGCACCGTCAGGTAACAAAAATGCGCGCTTTTCGCGACCTACTGCTTCGACGAGATGCGCTGCTGCAGCGCGGCGATCCGCTCGGCGAACCACGGCTGACGGGTGCTCCAGACCTGCGGCGTGAGCTCGCGCTCGACCGCCTCGGGATGGGTCGACACGTCGGCCATCGCAGCGATCGTGCGCTTCACCTCGATGAGCAGGTCGCGCGGCGCGCTCGCCGCCCGTGCGGCCATCTCGTGCGCCGCAGCGAGCAGTTGGTCGTCGTCGACACAGCGGTGCACGAGGCCCACGCGCTCGGCCTCGGCACCGTCCATGATCTCGCCGAACACCACGGCGGCGAAGGCGGCCTGCGGCCCGGCGATGCGCCGCAGCATCCAGGTGTGGCCGCCCCCGGGATGGATCCCGATCTGCAGGAACCGGGTGTCGAACTTGGCCCTGCGGGCAGCGAGTCGGACGTCGCAGCCGAGCGCCAGGTTCATCCCTGCGCCTACCGCGGCACCGTTCACGGCGGCGATGGTGGGCAGCGGACTCCGCGCGATCCGCAGGAATCCCTCGTAGATGCCGCCGAGGCTCTCCTTGGTCGCCTCGGCGAGATTCCCCAAGTTTGCGCCGGCGCAGAACGCCGGCGCCGCGCCGGTGACCACGACGGCGCCCACTGACGGGTCGGCCTCGGCCGCGTCCATCGCCGCGACGATCTCGGCCACCATCGGCGCCGTGAGCGTGTTGCGCTCGGTTGGGTTGTTCAGCGTCAGCGTGGCGACGCCATCGGCGGTATCGACAATGACCAGCGGCATGTCGCCACCGTAGTTCGGCGCACCGCCGCCCGCTCCCCCGCTACCGTGCTGGACAGTGCTGGACCATGTCTTCACCGATGCCATCAGCGCCCTGCGCGATGCATTCGAGGCGGCGTTCCTCGAGCGCCAGCCATTCGAGGAGCACTTCCAGGCTGACGTCCTCCTCGGCGACCTCACCTGGGAGACCAGCTACGGCCTCCCCGGCGAGGGCCTGCCGCCGCACGTGGTCGCCCACATCACCTTCGACTGGCCCACGTGGAGCCAGACCGCCTACCGGCAGTGGTACGTCGACGAGGTGCTCGACCGACTCCCGGCGATCGAGATCGAGGTGACGTTCCGGCTGCAGAATCTCGACCGGCCGCCTGACGGCGCGACCGTATTCGCGGCCACCCCGGCGGCCAGTCCGCTGATCGGCGACGGCCGCCTCGAGCGCGCCGGCGTCACCCTCGAGACCGCGCTCCCGACCGACGCTGCCGACACCACCGAGCACGCCGTCGAGGTCACCTACGAGGGTCTTTACGAGCTTGCCGAGTCAACGCTCGCCGACGGTGCCAGCGAACTGCTCGACGAGCACCTCGGCGCCCTCGGCGGGTGGATCGCCGCCACCCTCGTGAAGCTGGCCGACATCCGATGAGCATCCGCGCCGCGGCCCTCGCCGCAGCGGCTGCTCTGTGGGTCGCCGGATGCGTGAGCGCCGGCCCCGGCAGCGGCGTCACGCTGGCCGTCGTGCTCGACGTCGACAGCACCGGGGCGAGCGGAGCATCGAGTGGCGCGGCCAGCGGCGCCGCCCTCGCCGCCGACGACCTCGACGTCGCCGCCACCACCGTGCCGATCGCCGATGCCGGCGAGCGAGCGCAGGCGATCGACACGGCGATACGCGGTGGCGCCAATCCCGTCATCGCGATCGGCGGCGATGCGGCCCGCGACGTCGCCGACGTCGCCGCCCTCCACCCTTCGACCAGCTTCGTCCTCGTCGACGGCACGTTCGAGGGCGTACTCGACGCGACACCCGCCAACGTTCGCTCCGTGTCGTTCGCCGAGCACGAGGGATCCTTCATCATGGGCGTCGCAGCTGCGCTGGCATGCGGATGCCAGCGGCTCGGCTTCATCGGCGGCGAGGAGGACGCGCGCACCCGCCGCTACGAGGCAGGGTTCGTCGCCGGCACCCGACATGCCGTGGCGAACATGCCGGTCGACGTGCGCTACCTCGGCGCCGACGGCGACCCGCTGGCCACCGACTCGCCAGTCCTCGCCCGCGAGGTCGCCCTCGACATGTTCGCCGGCGGCGCCGGTGCCGTCTTCGCCGCGGCGGGGGCGTCGAGCGCCGGCGTGTTCGCCGCCGCGGCGGAGGCCGGCAGGTGGGCGCTCGGCGCCGACGTCGACGCATACCAGTTCCTCGACGATGCCACCCGGGCGCACATCCTGACCTCGATGGTGAAGCGGATCGACATCGCCGTCTACGAGGCAGCCCGCGACTTCGTCGACGGCCAGTTCACCGCTGGCGACATTGTCGCTGATCTTGCATCGGGTGGCATCACGTGGTCGACCGCAGGCGGTCACGTCGACGCCATCCAGGCACAGCTCGAGCAGACCCGCGACCTCGTCGCGAGCGGCGCCATCACGGTGCCGACGACGCCCTGAGCTCGGCCACGGCCGTCACCTCGATGCCGCCACGCGGCCGCTGCGTGAGGCGCACCGTCACCCGCGCAGGCGACGCAGCGCGCATCACCTCGGCGGCGATCTCGCCCGCCAATGCCTCGGCGAACACCGCTCGATCGCGGAATCCCCACAGGTAGAGCTTCAGGCTCTTCGACTCGACGCACCACTCGCGCGGCTCGTACTCGATCTCGACCGAGCTGAGGTCGGGCTGCTCGGTGACGGGACACATCGAGTTGAGCTCGTCGCTCACCATGCGCACCACGCTGACGTTCGCCGGCGCCGGGAACACTTCGACATGGTCGATCGCATGGCGCACGGTGGCGCCGAGGACGGTGAGCCGCGAGGTATCGGTCGACATGGGCCACAGGGTACGGGCTACCCCACCAAGTGCCCCACGTCTGGCACACTCGCCGCCATGACGGTCACCCTCCACGTCGTCGACCATCCGCTCGCGGCCGATGCGCTCAGCCGCCTGCGCTCCGTCGATGCCCCCACCTCCACCTTCCGGGCCGAGCTCGAGCGGCTGGGCCTCGTGCTGCTCACCGAGGCGACTCGCACGCTGCGCACGCTGCGGGTCACCGTGCAGACACCGCTGGCCGCCACGGCAGGCAGGCGTCTCGAGATGCCGCCCGTGATGGTGCCCTTGCTGCGGGCCGGCGTGGGCTTCCTCGGCGCGGCCACGTCGCTCGTGCCCGATGCCGACGTGGGCTTCGTGGGCGTCAGCCGCAACGAGCACACCCACCGGCCCGAGCAGTACGTCAACAAGCTTCCCGACACGCTCACAGGGCGCACGTGCATCGTGCTCGACCCGATGCTCGCCACCGGCGGCTCGCTCGCCCATACCTGTCGCCTGCTGATCGAGCACGGAGCCGACACCCCCATCGTGGTCGTCTGCGCGCTCGCCGCCCCAGAGGGCCTCCGCCAGCTCGAGGCCGAGCTCGACGGCGCAACGCACGACGTCGTCGTCTTCACCGCATCGCTCGACGATCGCCTCAACGAGTCGGCGTTCATCGTGCCCGGCCTCGGCGACGCCGGCGACCGGCTGTTCGGCCGTCCCGGCTGAGCGAGCAGCCGGCGGCCGGTCAGGCCAGCGACACCACCGGCTCGCCCCGCGTGTTGAGCCCGAGGCCCGAGCGCGTGCAGGTGCCGCCGCGCGGCGAGCCGTTGTTCCACGCCTGGCGAACGCAGTTGCGGACGGCCTTCTGGCCCCACCAGTTCGGGTGCAGGCTCTCCTGCACCGAGTACGGGCCGCCAACCGTCGACAGCGTGCGGATCTGCGCCACCCACTCGGTGGCATCCGCGGCTCCGGTGGCCGTCCACGTCCCCAGCCCGGTCGACTCCATCAGTTTCACCGTGTTCTCGCACAGCCGACGGCCATTGAGCGCCGAGGCGATGTTCATCACGCGCACGTTGCCCGCCGTGTTGGCCGCATTCGCCGCGTTCACCACTGCGCCGTTGATGCGAGGCAGGGCCGTGGCGTTCGCCCAGTCGGCGTCGCGGTTCCAGAAACCGCAGCCGCCCGTCGACTGACGGGTGAAGCCGCTCTGCGAATAGCGGAATCCGGCGCCGTTGGGGATCGGTGACGGATACGTCTGCACCACGACGCTGTACTGCGAGGTCGAGTAGCCGGCATTCGCCATGGCGCGCTTCACATTGTCGATGGCGGCCTTGATGGCATTGGTCTGGGCCGTGATGTTCGACGTGGTGAAGTTCGACGACACGATGCTGTCGTCGTAGCAGTAGTTGGGAAACAGGCTCGACGACGTGAGGAAGTTGGTGACACATCGCTGCACGATGGTGGCGAAGTTGAAGTTGTTCCCGCCGATCGACAGCACGACCATGCGTACGTTGTTGGCGGCGGCGAACTGCTGCAGCATCAGGGCCTGGCCGAGCCGTCCGCCAGAGTTGTAGAAGTCGATGCCCGGCTTGTAGGAGCCGTCGCCCGACACCGTGGTGGCCGTGCGCGCGCCGGAGCAGGCGAGGTTGAGGCTGTTGACGGCGGTGCCGTTGGCATCCGTGCCGATGTGGATCTCGGCGGCGGTGCTGCGGTGGCAGCCGGCGATGGTCTCGGAGGTGCCGCCGTTGTCGAGGTATGCCGTCGGCCCGCCGGCGTCCACCGACGCCGAGCTGTTGTTGCTGTTGCCCGCCCACCGGCCCGCCTCGCCCGAGATGTACGAGTCGCCGAGGCTCACCACCCACGGCGTGCCGACGCCGGGGCCGTCGGCGACGGCCGGCGTGGCACCGGGCAGTGCCGCCAGCGCCACGGATGGCACGAAGAGTGCTGCGATCGCTACGGAGAGAGGCCTGCGCATGGCCCGAGACCCTAGCCCAGCAGCGACGCCAGCCGGTCGAGCAGTGGACCGGGATCGCAGTCGACCCCCTCGCCGTACAGCTTCACCTTCGGCTCGGTGCCGCTCGGACGCACCTGCAGGCGCACCGACTCGCCGAACTGCAGGCGCAGCAGCCCCGCCTCGTCGAACCACTCCACCGACGTGACGGCAACGCCGTCCACCGCCGTCGGCGGCGAGGCCCGCAGCGCCGCGACGGCCGCCCTGGCTGCGTCCGGGTCCATGCGCAACGAGCGCTCCGCCATCACGTGCCGGCCAAACAGCGCGGCCAGGGCGTCGAGCCGGCCCTGCAGCGTGGTGCCCTCTGCCGCCGCAACGGCAGCGATCTCGGCCATCAGCACCGCAGCGGTGATGCCGTCCTTGTCAAGCGGACGCGGGGCGACGAGATAGCCGAGGGCCTGCTCGTAGCCGAGGACGAAACGCAGGCCCGGATTCGACAGCACCACGTGGCCGATCCACTTGAAGCCGGTGAACGTCTCGATGCAGCGCACGCCATGCGACGCCGCCATCCTCGACAGCAGCGACGACGACACCAGCGTGGTGACCACGAGTCGGTCGTCGCCCGACGTGTGGCGCAGCACGTGATCGGCCATCAGCCAGCCGATCTCGTCGCCGAACAGTCGCCGCCACGTGCCATCGGGCTGCGGGATGGCGACACCGAGCCGGTCGGCATCGGGATCATTGGCCAGCGCCAGCAGTGCATCCGACGCTGCCGCCAGCTGCAGCACAAGGTCCATCGCTCCCGGCTCCTCGGGATTCGGGAACGCCACGGTCGGGAATCGGCCGTCGGGATGCTGCTGCGACTCGACGACCGCGGGCGGTACCAGGCCGGCGGCGGCGAACGCGTCGACGAGCAGGTCGCCGCCAACGCCGTGCATCGCGGTGTACGCCACGGGCACGCCGGGCACCTCAGGACGCAGTCGCACCCGGCCCACTTCTGCCAGGTAGGCGCGCCGCTCGCTGGCACCGACGCGCTCGATGAGCGGGTGGTCCTCGGCTGCGAGCTCGACCATGCACGGATCGACGGCGTCGATACTCGCTGAGATGTCGACATCCGCGGGCGGCACGATCTGCGCGCCCGTTCCGAGATACACCTTGTAGCCGTTGTCGGCCGGCGGATTGTGCGACGCCGTCACCATCACGCCGGCCGCCGCGCCGCGCCCAACGTGTGCCTGCGTGATGCTCCATGCCAGCAGCGGCGTCGCCACCACGGTGTCGAACAGCAGGGCCCGCATGCCTCTCGCTGCGCACACCCGCGCCGTGTCGAGCGCGAAGGCGTCGCTCTTGCGGCGGGCGTCGTAGCCGATCAGTACGCCGCGCTGTGCGGCATCGGGAACGACGGCCAGCAGGTAGTCGACGAGGCCTGCAGCCGCCTGTCGGACCACGAGCCGGTTCATGCGCAAGGGCCCTGCACCCACCGCTGCCCGGAGCCCGGCAGTGCCGAACTGCAGGCGGCCGTCGAAGCGTGCCGCGAGTTCGTCCTCCGAGCCCGACAGCAAGTCGGTCAGCTCATCGCGCATGTCGGCATCGGGCTCGGCATCGCGCCACCGACGTGCGGTCTCGAGCAGGTGCGAGGAGGTCGACATCGCGGCAGCAGTCCGATCAGGTGAGCAGCGACTTCAGCTCGACCAGTGGACGCGGACCCACATGCGAGATCACCTCAGCCGCCGCCATGCCCCCGAGTGTGGCACAGCGATGCAGGTCGTTGCCCCGCGTGTACCCGTAGAGGAAGCCCGCCGCGAACAGGTCGCCGGCACCTGTCGTGTCGAGCACCCGCTCGACCGGCTGCGCCGGCACAGCGATCACCTCGTCGGGCGTGACCACCAGCGAGCCCTGTGCGCCGACGGTGATGACGGTGAGCGCGCAGTCGCCGCGTACGCACGCCACCGCCTGCTCGAGCGTGTCGACTTCGTACAGCGAGGTCAGCTCGGCCTCGTTGCCGAACAGCAGGTCGACCTCGTCGGCGACGAGCGCCCTGAAGTCGGCCCGGTGCCGGTCGACGCAGAACGAGTCGCTCAGGGTCAGCGACACCTGCCGCCCATTGGCGTGGGCGACCGAGGCGGCCACGCGGAAGGCCTCCTTCGCCTCCGGCCGGTCGTACAGGTACCCCTCCATGTACAGCAGCGCGCCCGCCGCCACGGTGCGCTCGTCGATGTCGCCGGCGTGCAGCAGCGACGACACGCCGAGATAGGTGTTCATCGTGCGCTGAGCGTCGGGCGTCACCACGATGATGCAGCGCCCCGTTGGGATCCCGCCCTCCGACTGCCCGGCACGGAAGTGCACCCCTACGGCGCGCATGTCGTGGCCGAAGACCTGCCCGAGATCGTCATCGCCCACCTTGCCGATGTAGGCGGCGCGCCCTCCGAAGCTGGCCACCCCGGTGAGCGTGTTGGCCGCCGACCCGCCGCTCATCTGCACCGCCGTGCCGAGGGCGCGATACAGGTGCAGCGCCCGGTCGGTGTCGACGAGCGTCATCGACCCCTTTACCAGGTCGTGGTGATCGATGAACGCCTCGTCGGCGTGGGCGATCACGTCGACGAGGGCATTCCCCACGCCGACGACGTCGTACTCGACGGGCATCGACACCTGCGGCACGAGAGGGCACCCTACCCCTCAGGGCACACCGCTAGCGTTGCGTCGATGCCTCCCGAGACCGACAATCCGTACCGCCTGCCTCGCGTCGTCGCGCCGCACCGCTACACGCTCGCCCTCGAGCCCGACCTTGCCGCTGCCACGTTCGTCGGCCATGTCGTCATCGATGCCACTGCCGCGCACCCCACCGACGGGATCGTGCTCAATGCACTCGACCTCGACGTGCAGTCGGTCCGCGTCGACGGCGTCGAGCACCCGTTCACCCTCGACGAGCCCACCGAGCGGCTCCACGTCGACGCGGTCGTCGCCGAGGGGGCGGTGTCCATCGAGATCTCGTTCACCGGCATCCTGAATGACAAGCTCCGAGGCTGGTACCGCAGCACGTACCTCGACGACAGCGGAGCCGAGCGCGTCATCGCCGCATCGCAGATGCAGGCCACCGATTGCCGGCGGGCCTTCCCGTGCTTCGACGAGCCCGACTTCAAGGCGGTGTTCGACGTCACGCTGATCGTCGAGCCGGGGCTTCTGGCGATATCGAACGGCCCCGAGGTCGAGCGCACGGTCGTCGAGCCCGCCGGGCCGTCGGGCAGCAAGGTGGCGGTGCGATTCGCGCCGACGATGCCGATGAGCACCTACCTGGTCGCCTTCGTCGTCGGCCCACTCGAGGCCACCGAGCCGGTGATGGTCGACCGCGCCGGCGGCGGAGCGCCCATTCCGCTGCGCATCGTGCACGTGCCGGGGAAGGGCCACCTCACCGCCTTCGGCCTCGACGTCGGCGCCTTCGCCATCGACTGGTTCCAGCGCTACTACGGCATTCCCTTCCCCACCGACAAGTGCGACATGGTGGCGCTGCCCGACTTCGCGGCAGGGGCGATGGAGAATCTCGGTTGCATCACCTACCGCGAGAACCTGCTGCTCGCCGATCCCGCCACGGCCACGCAGATCGAGCTGCAGACCCTTGCCGACGTGGTCACCCACGAGCTGGCGCACATGTGGTTCGGCGACCTCGTCACGATGAAGTGGTGGAACGGCATCTGGCTGAACGAGGCGTTTGCCACGTTCATGAACGTCGCCTGCTGCGCGGCATACCGCCCCGACTGGCTGCGGTGGACCACGTTCAGCCTCGAGCGCAGCGAAGCATTCGAGGTCGATGCGCTCGGCTCCACGCGCAGCGTCGAGTATCCCGTCGAGGCCCCGGCTGACTGCGACGGCATGTTCGACGTCCTCACCTACGAGAAGGGCGGCTCGCTGCTGCGCATGCTCGAGCAGTACCTCGGCGAGGACGGCTTCCGCCGCGGCGTGAGCCACTACCTCAGCACGCACGAGTACTCGAACACCGAGACCGGCGACCTGTGGGACGCGATCGAGGCAGCCAACCCCGACACGCCGGTACGCCGGCTGATGGACAGCTGGATCTGGCAGCCCGGCTTCCCCCTGGTGTCGGCACGCCTCGACGGCACCGACGTCGTGCTGTCGCAGCACCGCTTCGCCTACGGCGACACCGACGACCCCACCACGTTCGTGGTGCCGGTGCACGTGCGGATCGACGGTATCGAGCACAGGGTGCTGCTCGACGACACGACGCTGCGCATCGCCCTGCCGTCAGCCGACAGCACGGTCGTCGTCAACGCCGGCGGCCACGGCTTCATGCGCGTCGCCTACGACGACGCCCTTCGGCGACGGCTCGTGGGCGAGCTGTCGACGCTGACCATCCTCGACCGCTACAACCTCGTCGACGACGCATGGAACGAGGTGGTCGCCGGACGGCTGCCCGCATCAGGGTTCGTCGACTTCGTCGAGGGCTTTCGCGACGACCGCGACCTCGCCGTCTGGCAGGCGATCGCAATCGGCCTGCGCGGCGTGAGCCGTCTCCTCGAGCCCGGCACGCCTGCCCAGGCCGCGTTCCGGCGCCGCGTCGCCACCCTCGCCCGCCCCGCCCTCGACGACCTCGGCTGGCGGGCTGCGCCCGGCGAGGCCGGCCTCGTCGGAAAACTGCGCGGCACCCTCATCGGCATGCTCGCCGTACTCGGCGCCTACCCCGATGCCGTGAGCCACTGCCGCGCCATCGTGGCCGGCGGCACCGCCGACCCCGAACTCACCGCAGCAGCAACGATGGCCGTGGCCGCGCACGGCACCGATGCCGACTACGACGAGTTCCTGGATCGGTTCCGCACCGCCGCGACACCGCAGGAGCAACTGCGCTACATGTACGCGCTCGCCGAGTTCCCTGCGGCATCGCAGGTGCAGCGCACCATCGACCTCGCCTTCAGCGACGAGATCCGCTCGCAGAACGCGCCATTCCTGCTGAATCGCTGCATCAACAACCGCTCCCACGGCGCGCTTGCCTGGCGTGCGGTGCGCTCCAACTGGACGCACGCAAACGACCGCTTTCCCGACAACTCGATCGTGCGGATGATCGACTCGGTGAAGTCGCTCACCGACGTAGCAGTCGTCGCCGACGTGCAGGGATTCTTCAGCGAGCACCCGATCCCGCAGGCGGCCAAGACCCTCGAGCAGGTCCTCGAGCGCCAGCGCGTGAATGCCGCAATGCAGGCCCGCGAGGCCGATCGCCTCGCAGTGTCGCTCAGCGCCGGCTGAGCGCCGTCACACCCACGACGCCCACTGCTCGAGCGGCATCCGCTCGGAGCGCAGCGAATTGATCGGGCCGGCATCGTCCGGATAGCCGACCGCCATTCCGCAGAACAGCATCTCGTTGTCGGGCGCACCGGTGAACGACCG
>JBJTRF010000247.1:0-2826 GCA_046076025.1 Ilumatobacteraceae bacterium | reverse complement strand
GGCACCGGAGGGATTTATAAGCTAACCCTCAAGGCAAGCAATGTCCTTGGGGAGGCTACCCAAGAATAGATCAAGGCCGAGATCGACAACACCGACAGCGACTGGGACCGCGAGAAGCTCCAGGAGCGCCTCGCCAAGCTCGCTGGCGGCGTTGCCGTCATCAAGGTCGGCGCTGCCACCGAGGTGGAGCTGAAGGAGAAGAAGCACCGCATCGAGGACGCCGTGTCGGCCACCCGCGCGGCCATCGAGGAGGGCGTGGTCGCCGGTGGCGGCACTGCCCTGGTGCGCAGCCGCCCGGCCGTGGCGAAGGTCGTCGAGTCGCTCTCGGGTGATGAGGCCACCGGCGCCAAGACCGTGTGGGACTCGCTCGTGGCCCCGGCGCGGCTCATTGCCGACAACGCTGGCCTCGAGGGCAGCATCATGGTGCAGCAGATCGAGGGCGCCAAGGGCAGCACCGGCCTGAACGCCGCAACCGGCGAGATGGTCGACATGGTGAAGGCCGGCATCATCGACCCGGCCAAGGTCACCCGCGCTGCCCTCCAGAACGCCGCCTCGATCGCCGCGCTGGTGCTCACCACCGAGTGCCTCGTGGCCGAGAAGCCCGAGAAGAAGCCGGCGATGCCGGCGGGCGGCGGCGGGGGAATGCCCGGCATGATGTGACGGTTTCGTCCGTCGATGGCCGACAGTCAACGGGCCGCCTGCGCAGCAGCGCAGGCGGCCCGTTGCGTTCTGCAGGCGAGTGCGCCGCTACAGCCGGCGCACCCGAGGGCAGCGCCGGCGACGCGCTACCACCTCGTGCCGGCCGCCTTCACCATCCACGATGCCACGAGGACGCCGAACGCCTCGGGGCGCACCGGCTTGCCGACATACCAGCCCTGCACCAGGTCGCAGCCGGCGTCCTTGCAAAGTGTGAGTTCGTCGATGGTCTCGATGCCCTCGGCGACGACCCGCAGGCTCATCGCGGCAGCGAGGTCGCAGGCGGCACGGAACATGTTGGCCGTGCGCTCGAGGTCGTTCTGGTCGGCATCGGCGAAGCGGCGGTCGGCCTTCAGGATGGTGAACGGGTACTCGCGCAGCCGGGCAAGGGTGGACGTGCCCGAGCCGAAGTCGTCCATTGCCAGCCCGAACCCCTTCAGCCGCAGGCGGATGAGCACGTCGAGCGCATCCGCGAGGCGGTCGACCTCGGCGGTCTCGGTGATCTCGAGTGTCCACCGCGCCGGCGGTGCGGCGGCTCCGAGGATCTCGGCCGCCTTCTCGGGCAGCGAGAGGTCGGCGAGGTCGCGCACCGACACGTTGAGCGACACCGTGGGCAGCGCAGCGAGGGCTGCTACCTGGGCACGGTCGCGTGCCGCCCGTCGCAGCACGCCCTCCAGCAGGAGGCCGCTGTGGCCGGCATCCTCGATGGCCGGCACGAACAGCTCGGGCGACACCCGCTCGAGCATCGGGTGATCGAGGCGCACGAGCGCCTCGGCGCCCACCACCTCGCCGCTGGCGATGTCCATGATCGGCTGGTAGACGAGGTGCAGCATGTCGCCCTCGATGGCTTCGAGGGCGGCGGCAGCGAGCCGCTGCCGCTCGGCGGCGGCGTCGTCGATCGGATTCGATGGTGCGCCGCCGGTGCCAGCGGCCACGGTGCTGCGCTCGCGGAGCACGTTCTCGATCTCGGTGATGTTGGCCGACTTGGCACTGGCCGCCACCACGTTGAATCCGCTGAGCTCGGCCACGCGTCGGGCGCCGTTGATGACCGACTGGTCGGCACCGGTGAGCAGCACCAGGTTTGCGCCGGCCTGGGTCTCGGCGAGCGAGCGCATCACCGTCATGCCGTCGGTCTCGCCGAGGGACAGGTCGAGGAGGATCAGGTCGTGGCGGGTCTGGATGGCGCGCTCGATCTCGTCGAGGGTGGACGCCGTCTCGGTGTCGTAGCCGAAGCCGCCGGCAATGACCGACAGCATCTCGCAGATCGCCCGGTCGTCGTCGATGACCAGCAGCCGCGGCTTCGTGCCCTGTGTGTCCGTCATGCCCATGCGTCCGTCATTGCGGGGAGGTTCCATTGGCATCCTTGATGCCCACGTGCTGAGAAAGTACCCGGACGAGGTCGTCGCGGGTGAACGGCTTGGCGAGCACGGCCACGCCGGCCGCCTGGAGCGCCTTGATGCGGTCGCTGAAGCCGGTCATGAAGATGACGACGAGCGACGGGTAGCGCTCGACCAGTTCGCGTGCGACATCGAGGCCGTCCATGTCGGCGCGGAGGTTGGCGTCGGAGACCACCAGCTGGGGACCGAACTCGTCGGCGGCGGTGAGCGCCTCCTCGGGCGTGTTGGCCGTGCGGGTAGACAGGCCGAGGTCGCCCAGCCACGCGGCGACGAGGTCGGCGAGCGCCGGCTCGTCGTCGATCACCAGCACGCGCCGCACCGACCACTCGGTGGATGCCGGTCCGACAGGGTCGGTCACGTGGGCGCTGAAGGCGGGCGGCAGGAAGATCGACACCGTGGTGCCCGCGCCCTCGGCGCTGTCGATGGTGGCCCAGCCGCCGCTCTGCTGGGCGAACGAGTACACCGTGGCGAGACCGAGGCCGGTGCCGCTGCCGACCTGCTTGGTGGTGAAGAACGGCTCGAAGGCGCGCTCGACGACCTCGGGCGGCATACCGGCACCGGTGTCGCGCACCACGAGTTGCGCCAGGCGCGCGCCGCGCACCCCCACGTGGCTCCGGCGCCACTCGGCATCGGGCACGAACGCGCGCGTCTCGAAGCGCAGCGTGCCGCCCTCGGGCATCGCGTGTGCGGCGTTCGTGCCGAGGTTCATGACGATCTGCTGGACCTCGATGTC
>JBJTRF010000246.1:0-4561 GCA_046076025.1 Ilumatobacteraceae bacterium | reverse complement strand
CTGATCCGAGCCGACGGGCGGCCCACACCCGAGTTCCGCGAGCAGCTGCGGCGGATCCCCACGTGGCGCAACCTTGCGTCGGTGGTGTCGATGCTGGCCCAGACCGCCGCCGTGCTGTGGGCCACGGTCGCCTGGGCACCGTGGTCGTGGCCGCTCGCCTTCCTCCTCATGGGACGCGCCTTCGCCCAGTTCCTGTCGCTCATGCACGAGTCGGCACACCGCCTGCTCGTGGCCGACCGCCGGGTGAATGATGCCGTCGGCAGGTGGGTACTCGGGTATCCGGCGTTCACGAACACCGACGCCTACCGCCGCGTGCACGCAGCGCATCACCGCGACGAGTTCGGCCTCGACGAGCCCGACCTCGCGCTGTACGCCGGCTATCCGATCACTCCCTCGAGCATGCGGCGCAAGTTGCGCCGCGACGCTGTCGGCCGCACGGGGGTTCGCCTCATGCGCCAGACCCTCGCCGGCGTGCGCCACCGCGACTCGCGGTCGCGCCGGGCTGCGTGGCGGATCATTGCCGTGCAGGCATCGCTCGCCGCAGCGGCAGCAGCCGCCGGACTGTGGTGGCTGTATGTCGGGTTCTGGCTGCTGCCGTACCTGACCGCGTGGCGGGTGATCAACCGACTGCGGAGCATCGCCGAGCACGGCGGCATGGAGCGATCAGCGGATCGCCGGCGGACGACGCACTCGGTGCGCCAGCGACCGCTCGCTCGGTTCCTGCTCGTTCCGTACGGCATCGGCTGGCACCTGTCGCACCATGTCGACTCGGGCATCCCCTTCCGCAACCTGCCGCGGTTCCACGCGGCGCTCCGAGAGGCCGGCTACCTCGACGACACCCTCGAGTACCCGACATACCGCAGCCTCTGGCGGGCACTGACCGACAATTCCTCCACCACCGGACGATCTGCCCCACCCGGAATCCTCGACGACCTTGCGGCGGGGTTTCCACTATCGCCATAGTGGAAATACACGTGCCGTCGTGAGCGACCTGTTCCGCATCGACGACCTCCACGTCCGCCCGGCCACCGACGAGGGTGGCGCCGACGACATCCTGAAGGGCCTGTCGCTTACCGTCGGCACCGGCGAGGTGCACGCCATCATGGGCCCGAACGGGTCGGGCAAGAGCACGCTGGCCTCGACGTTGCTCGGCAGCCCCGAGTACGAGGTGACCTCCGGCAGCATCGTGTTCAAGGGCGACGACATCACCGACTGGCCCACCGACGTGCGCGCCAAGCAGGGCATCTTCCTCGCCTTCCAGTACCCGCAGGAGATTCCGGGCGTCTCGGTCATCCAGTTCCTCCGCCAGGCGCTCTCCGCCCGCAAGGGCATCGACCTCAGCGTGCTCGAGCTGCGCCTCGCGACGATGGAGTGGATGTCGAGGCTCGGCATGGACAGCTCGTTCGTCGACCGCTACCTGAACGAGGGCTTCAGCGGCGGCGAGAAGAAGCGCAACGAGGTCATGCAGATGGCCATCCTCGAGCCCGAGCTGGCGATCCTCGACGAGACCGACTCCGGCCTCGACATCGATGCCCTGCGCATCGTCGCCCGCGGCATCCGCGAGATCAAGGTCGACCGGCCCGAGATGGGCGTCGTGCTGATCACCCATTACCAGCGACTGCTCGACGAGCTGCAACCCGACCACGTGCACATCATGGTGAACGGGCGCATTGTCCGCAGCGGCGGCATGGAGCTCGCCGCCCAGCTCGAGCGCGACGGCTACGAGGCGTTCCGGTGACCGCCCTGCTCGACGGCACGGCGCTGGCCGCGCACTTCCCTGTGCTGCAGCGCACGATCGACGGCCAGCGCGTCGTCTATCTCGACTCGGCGAACACCTCGCAGAAGCCGCAGTGCGTCATCGACGCGATGGCCGACTTCCTCGCCCATGGCTATGCCCCGATCAACCGCAGCGCATACCGGCTGGCGGCCGAGGCAACCGATGCCTACGAGGGCGCCCGCTCGAAGCTGCAGCGGTTCATCAACGCCCGCCGCGCCCACGAGATCATCTTCACCAAGAACGCCACTGAGAGCCTCAATCTCGTCGTGCAGTCGTGGGCTCGGGCCAACATGCAGGCGGGTGATGCAGTCGTGCTCACCCACATGGAGCACCACGCCAACATCGTGCCGTGGCAGATGCTTGCTGCCGAGCGCGGCATCGAGATCAGGTGGTGCCGCTCACTGCCGACGGCCGGCTCGACCTCGCCGACCTTGCCCGCCTGCTCGACGGCGCCAATGCGTTCAGCTTCACGGCGATGAGCAACGTGCTGGGAACGCTCACACCCGTCGCCGACCTCTGCGACGCCGCGCATGCTGCGGGCGCCATCGCCATCGTCGACGGCTGCCAGTACGTGCCGCACAACCCCACCGACGTGCAGGCGTGGGGCGCCGACTTCGTTGCGTTCAGCAGCCACAAGATGTGCGGGCCGTCTGGCCTCGGCGTGCTGTGGGGCCGCGAGTCGCTGCTCGACGCGATGCCGCCGTTTCTCGGCGGCGGCAACATGATCAGCGACGTGCGCCTCGACGGGTTCACGTGCGCCGAGCTGCCGGCGAAGTTCGAGGCCGGCACGCCCGCCATTGCCGAGGTGGTCGGCGTGGGAGCGGCGGTCGACTTCCTCCAGTCGCTCGGCATGGACCGCGTCCGCCAGCACGAGGCCCGCCTCGCCGAGCAGGCACTCGCCGAGCTCACCGGGCGATTCGGCACCGACATCCAGTTGCACGGGCCGCTCGACGCGGCCAGCCGGGGCGCCACGTTCAGCTTCGCCTTCCGCGACATCCACCCCCACGACCTCAGCCAGGTGCTCGACCAGCGAAACGTCTGCATCCGCGCCGGGCACCACTGCGCCAAGCCGCTCATGCGCCTGCTCGGCGCCTCGGCAACCGCACGCGCCAGCTTCTACGTGTACAACGACGCCGACGACGTGACGGCACTGGCCGACGCACTCGAGAGCGCCACCGACATCTTCGGCCGGTGAGCTGAAGTCACAGGATCGACAGGAGACACCGATGCCCGGCCTCGACGACCTCTACCGCGAGATCATCCTCGACCACCACCGCAACCCGCGCAACCGCGGCTCGCTCGAGACTCCCCCCGCCCGCGTGGCCGTGGGCCACAACCCGCTCTGCGGCGACGAGATCGAGGTCTACCTGATGGTCGCCGACGGGATCATCAGCGACGTCCGCATCGGCGGCTCGGGGTGCAGCATCTCGCAGAGCTCGGCCAGCATGATGAGCCAGGCGGTGAAGGGCCGGCGGCTCGACGACGTGCAGGCACTCGTTCGCCGCTTCAAGGCGATGATGAGCATCCCCGACGACGACGGCAACCCCATCGAGGCGGATCCGGCCGTGAAGCTGGGTGATCTCGAGGCGCTGCAGGGTGTCGTGAAGTTCCCGGTTCGCATCAAGTGCGCCACCCTCGCCTGGAACACCCTCCTCGACGCAATCGCCGCCGGCTGACGTCCCCGCCTCCTGCGCCGGGGCCGAGCATGCGGTAGTGGACAGCCGCAGCCCGCACCGTACAGTCGGCGCCGTGCACGACTTCCTCGACGCCATCGCGCCGCATCCGCCCGGGGTCGACCCCGTCGACGACCTGCTGCACGAGCGCTGCTATGTCGTGCGGGCCTACCGCGCCGACGACACCACGCTGATCCTGCGCGGCGCCCTCCGCGACCAGAAGCCGCCGGGCCTGTACATCGCCGACGACGACGAGCCCCTCACCGTGCACCACATGGTGGTCGACATGACCATCCGGGTGCCGACGCTCGAGATCATCGATGCCCGCGCCGTGCTCGAGACGCACCCGCACACGGCATGCCCCCGGATCGAAGACCACTACCGCAACCTCATCGGGCTGTCGATCGCCCGCGGCTACACGCACCGGGTGCGCGAGCTGTTCGGCGGTCCCCGCGGCTGCACGCACACCACCGCCCTGCTGCAGGCCATGGCCCCGGTGGCCATCCAGTCAATGTGGTCGATGCGAGTGGTGGCCGGCCGCCGGGCCGCAGCTGAGGGCCAACCGGCCCCCGTCGACCCCGCCGAGGCGCGTCAGCGGGCGCTGATGATGAACCTCAACACGTGCCACGTCTGGGCAGAGGACGGCGAGCAGGTTTCCCTGCTGAAGGCCGGCCTGCCGATGGAGGTGCCCGTGTGGATCACACGCCGCTTCGCCGAGCTCGGACGCGACCCGTCGGGCTGGGGATTCGACGACTGACGAGCCCGGCTACCCGGGTATCAGCCGCGGACGATTCCGCGCCGGACGAGTTCGCCGTGCACCGCGAGCGCGGCATCGGCCACCGATGTCGTCGCCCCGTCGATCCGCAGCTCGGGCGACTCCGGCGGCTCGTACGGCGAGTCGATCCCGGTGAAGTTGGCGAGTTCGCCGCGGCGGGCCTTCGCGTACAGGCCCTTGGGGTCGCGCGACTCGGCCACGTCGAGCGGCACGTCGACATGCACCTCGACGAAGTCGATCTCAGCCGCCCGCTCGCGGGCCATCTCGCGCTCGGCCCTGAACGGCGAGATGAAGGACACGAGCACGACAATGCCGGCGTCGGCCATCAGCCTCGCC
>JBJTRF010000245.1:0-36197 GCA_046076025.1 Ilumatobacteraceae bacterium | reverse complement strand
GGACGGTGTCGCCGACCTTGACGTCGAGCGGGCTGTGCGTGCCCTTGTCGTCGCTCCACCGACCCGGGCCGACGGCGAGGACTTCGCCCTGCTGGGGCTTTTCCTTGGCGGTGTCGGGGATCACCAGGCCCGAGGCAGTGGTCTGCTCGGCCTCGGCGGGCTTCACGACGATGCGGTCATCGAGGGGCTTCAGGTTCATGGTGCGGGCCTCCATTGGCGAATGCACGTGGTCTGGTAGGGACGGGGGGTTAGCACTCCCCCGTTGCGAGTGCCAAGACTACGCGGCGGTGCAGCCCGTTAGCAACCGGAGGCGGCGAGTGCTAAGACCCCGTCCCCGTCGGGGCGCCGGGCGGGGCGCCAGCAGGCCCCGGCAGGCCAAGCAGCCGGGCCACGGCCTCGAGCGGCAGCCCGATCACGTTGCTGCGACTGCCCACCACCTCGCGCACGAAGGCGCCCCCGCCGCCCTGCAGCGCATAGGCGCCCGCCTTGTCGAGCGGCTCACCGCCGGCCACGTAGCGCTCGATCTCCGCTGGATCGAGCCGTCGGAACAGCACGGTGCTGGTGACCACCTCCACCGCCGTGCGCCCCTCCACCCGAACGGCCACGCCCGTGTGCACCTCGTGCGATCGCCCGCCGAGGTCGGTCAGCATGCGCACCGCATCGGCCCGGTCGAGGGGCTTGCTCAGCACCCGGCCGTCGAGGTCGACCGTCGTGTCGGCGGCGATCACCGTGTCGCCGGGCGACGGATGCCACCGCGACCATCCTTCCGACTGCGGCCCACCCCTGCCCAGCACCGCCTCGAGCTTTGCTGCCGCCAGCCGGGCGACGTAGTCGCGGGCCGACTCGCCGGGCAACTGCGACTCGTCGACGTCGGGCGCGACCACCTCGGGCTCGATGCCGATCGACCGCAGCAACTCGAGGCGTCGCGGCGACGACGATGCCAGCACCACCCGTAGCGGGGCACCGCCCGCCGCGCGCAGCGTGCTCATCCGCCCGACACGGCCATCACAGCATCGTCGTCGGGCACCGTGAGGTCGTCGAGATGGTCGAGATAGCCGTCGGGCAGCGCCACCCTGATGGGCCCGTTGGTGTGGCCGCGGCGGATGCGCTCGCCGCCGGGCACGATCTCGAGCGTCGGGTCGAGCGAGGCGATGAGGTCGTCGAGTTCGGCGAGGCTCGAGACCATGCCGAATCGGCCGCGCGTCGTGCCGCCGACCGGATAGCCGGTGAGGTACCACGACGTGTGCTTGCGGAAGTCGCGCATCGCATGATCGTCGCCGAGGTGCCCGACCAGCAGCGCGGCATGGTCGCGCATCACCGCAGCCGCCTCGCCCAGCAGCGGCGACGGGCGCACCTCGCGGCCGGCGAGCGCATCGACGAGGTCGCGGAACAGCCATGGCCGTCCCAGGCAGCCACGGCCCACCACCACGCCGTCGCAGCCGGTCTCGCGCATCATCCGCACCGCGTCGGCGGCCTCCCAGACATCGCCGTTGCCGAGCACCGGGATGCCGGTCACCGCCGCCTTCAACTCGCCGATCGCGGTCCAGTCGGCGGTGCCCGCATAGTGCTGCTCGGCGGTGCGGGCGTGTAACGCGATCGCCGCCACGCCCTCGTCCTCGGCGATGCGTCCCGTGGCCACGTGGGTGAGCAGTCCGTCGAACAGTCCCTTCCGGAACTTGATGGTGACGGGCACCCCGTACGGCGTGGCGGCGCGCACCGCCTCGCGCACGATGGCGCGGAGCAGGTTGGGCTTCGCCGGCACCGCCGCACCGCCGCCCTTGCGCGTCACCTTTGCGGCCGGGCACCCGAAGTTCATGTCGACGTGGTCGACGCGGCCCTCGGCGCACAGCATGCGCACCGCCTCGCCCACCTGCCGCGGGTCGCTGCCGTACACCTGCAGCGACCGCGGCTGCTCGTCGTCGGCGAACGTCATCATCCGCTCGGTCTTGGCATTGCGGTTCACGACCGCCGCCGACATCACCATCTCGTTCACGTACACGAGGCCCGGGGCAAAACGCCGGCACATGGCCCTGAACGGGGCGTTGGTGACCCCCGCCATCGGCGCCAGCACCACCGGCGCGTGCGGCACGTACTCGCCGAGACGCAGCTGCAGTCGGCCGGCCGACACGGCAGACGCGGGCGGCACAGTGAGCGTCGCATCGCTCACGGCGGCCGGCATCGACGGAGTATCGGCCGCTGTGGTCACGGCGGCACGGTACCGGCGACGACCGCCCTCACCCACCGCCCGTGCCGGTTCACCGTGCCGGTTCACCGTGCCGGGGCTACGCCGTCCCACTCCCGTGCGCCGCCGATGCCGACGCCGGGCCGGCCACCATGACGCGCACCGGGATGCCGCCATTCGAGGTGCGCAGCGCCTCGGTCCACTCGATGCCGGTGGCCTGCAGCGGCACCGACTGCGCGGCCAGCAGCGCCCAGTGCCACGAGGCGAAGGAGTCGCGCAGTACGCCGCCGAGCGCCCCGTAGAGCGGCACGAGCGACCGCCCACCCGAGACTCGTTCGCCGTACGGCGGATTCGAGACGAGCCAGCCGCGCCCACCGCCGGACGGCGGCAGCGCATCGCTGATGGCGGCGTGGCGCACCTCGACGTCGCCGGCGACGCCGGCGCGCCGTGCGTTGTCGCGAGCCGTCGCAACCGCTCCCTCGTCGCGGTCGCTGCCCGCGATGGGCGGGCAGCGCTCGATCACATCGGCGTCGACGCCGACGACGATGCGCTGCCATGCGGCCTCGTCGAACGACGGCCAGTGCTCGGCGGCGAACGACCGGTGACGTCCCGGCGCCAGTCGCCGCGCCGCCATCGCCGCCTCGATCAGCACCGTGCCCGAGCCGCAGAACGGATCGACGAGCGGGGCGGTGGGCTGCCATCCGCTCGCCGCCAGCAGCGCTGCCGCCAGGGTCTCGCGCATCGGCGCCCGCCCGGCGGCGCCGCGCCAGCCGCGCTGGTAGAGCGGGCGGCCGGAGGCATCGATGCTGACCGTCACGCGGTTGGCGTCGACGCGCACGTGGACGACCTGCGGCTGGCGCGCGGCAGCGGCATGGACAGCATCGACATCGTGCGTTGCCGCATCCATCGCTGCCGGGCCGCTGGCCGCCGTGCCGGACAGCTGCGTGCCGGACGGAGACGTGCCGGACAGTTGCGTGCCGCCGGCGCGCGCAATCGAGTCGCGTACTCGCTGCTCGACGGCACCCGAGTGGAACAGCCCTGATGCAGCGTCGCAGGTGGCGCGCACCTCGACGGGCTCGGCGGGCAGCCACGCCGCCCAGTCGATGCGGCGCAGGCCCGCGTCGAGCGTGCCCGGGCCGTCGGCAGCGAATGCGCTGATGCGCACGAGCACTCGCGTCGCCATCCGGAGCCGCAGGTTGAGCGACCACACCTGACGCCACGTGACCGTGCACGCGACGCCGCCGCGCACGGCGCGCGCCGGCCGGACGCCGAGGCGGACCACTTCGTCGAGCACGAGCGGCTCGAGTCCGGGAGCGACGACGACGAAGGCGTCGACTCGCGTGCTCACGCCAGGCGGCCGAGCAGCGGCAGGCGCAGGTTGGGCGACGCCCCGGCATCGAGGGGCGTCGGGCCATCGGCGCGCAGGCGGTGCCATCCGGCGGCGGCGATCATCGCCGCATTGTCGGTGCACATCGCCCGGCTCGGCAGGAATCCGCGGATGCCGAGTTCGTCGGACGCAGCGACGAGCCGCTCGCGGAGCAGCGAGTTGGCGGCCACGCCACCGCCCAGCACGAGGCCCCTGGCTCCCACCTCTCGCGCCGCACGCGCCGCCTTGGCGACGAGCACGTCCACCACCGCCGCCTGGAAGCTCGCCGCCACGTCGGCCGCCGAGACACCTGGATTGCGGCGAACGTGGTTCATCACCGACGTCTTCAGCCCGCTGAAGCTGAAGTCGAGTCCCTCGTGCAGCATCGCTCGCGGGAAAGCGATGGCCTCCGGGTTGCCGTGCACCGACTCGCGGTCGATGGCTGGCCCGCCCGGATAGCCGAGGCCGAGGAACCGGGCCACCTTGTCGAACGCCTCGCCGGCAGCATCGTCGATGGTCTGGCCGAGCAGCCGATAGGCGCCATGACCCTGCATCTCGACGAGCATCGTGTGCCCGCCCGACACCAGCAGCACCACCAGCGGGAACTCGAGCGTCGAGTCCTCGAGGAAGGCGCTGTAGAGGTGTGCCTCCATGTGATTGACGCCCACGAACGGCACGCCCCACGTGAGCGCGAGGGCCTTCGCTGCCGACACGCCCACCAGCAGCGCCCCGACGAGCCCGGGGCCCACCGTGCACGCCACGGCATCGATGCGCGACTCGTCGACACCGGCCTCGACCACCGCGCGGGCGATCATCGGATTGAGCAGGTCGAGGTGCGCCCTGCTGGCCACCTCGGGCACCACGCCGCCGAACTGGGCGTGCAGGTCGACCTGCGTGCTCACGGCGCTGGACACCACGTCGTGCCCGCCCATCACCAGGGCGGCTGCCGTCTCGTCGCAGCTGGTCTCGATGCCCAGCACGAGCGTCGAGTCGCCGACCACCACCTCCGTCGCGGCGCTCATCGAGCGGCCTCCGGGCAGAACACGGCCAGCCGCGCCCCGAACTCGGGCCGCTGGATGTCGTGGCACCACATGACAATCGCGTCCTCGGTGTTCTCGTAGTAGCGAACTCGGACACCCGCCGACTCGAAGCCGAAGCGCTGGTACAGCGCCTGCGCTGCGATGTTCGAGGCGCGCACCTCTAGCGTGAGGCCGCGACTGCCCCGCTGCACGGCGTGCCACGCCAGTTCGGCCAGCAGCCGTGACGCCAGCCCCTGCCGCTGGTGATGCGGCGACACCGCCAGCGTCGTGACATGCGCCTCGTCGGCTGCGTGCATCAGCCCGCCGTACCCCAGTACCGCACCGGCCCGGCGCAGCACGAGGTAGTGCCGGTCGCCGCCCGGCATCTTCGACACCTCGCTGCGGTACAGATCGGCCGACCACGGCTTCGGATAGACGGCATCCTCGATGCGCACCACCGCCGCGATGTCGCGGCGGCGCATCGGCTCGACGACCGTCGCCGCGCCCGCGGGCCGCGGCGGGCGCAGGCCCGACACCAGCCGGTCGATGACGCTCATGTCGCACCCCGCTCGACGCCGCCCGCGGCGCCGCCGGCGCTCTCGCGCGTCGACCAGTTGATCTGCGCATCGGGGGCCCGCAGGTAGAGGGGCTGGATCTCCCAGGGATTCACCCAGTCCTCGCGCAGCGCCTTCGCGTGGGCCAACTGCACCAGCGGTGCCGCCGATGGATACGAGAGGAATTCCTCGGCCACCTCGCAGCGCATCGCGTCGACGAGCGCATCGCGGTAGCGCAGTGCGCCGTCGCCCACGCACAGCGTGTGCTGTCCGCGCGCCATCAGGTCGGCGACGAGATCATCGGGCGTCCCCACCCGCGGCTCGCTGACACGCTGCATGCCACCCGGCACGGGGCGGTAGAAGGCATAGAACACCTCGCCCTTGCGGGCATCGATCACTGCAGCCACCGTGCGATCGGCATGGCGCAGCGGGAAGGCCAGCAGGTCGAGCGAACTGATGCCGATCATCGGGATGCGCAGCGCCTGGGCGATCGCCTTGCCCGCGGCGAGGCCGACGCGCATGCCGGTGAAGAGTCCCGGTCCGATATCGACGGCAATCACCCCGAACTCGCCGATGGCGACGTCGGCCTGCCGGCAGGTGAACTCGATCGCCGGCGTGAGCGTCTCGGCATGGCGGCGGCCGCGCGACGACTCGAAGAGGCCGAGCACACCCTCGTGCCCGCCGATCGCGACGCTCACCTGCGGTGTCGAGGTCTCGATGCCGAGGATCAGCACGGTGCGCCGCCGCTTCCTGCACCTGGCGTCGGCGAGGCGAATGCGGCAGTCGCCGACTCGATCCTCGACCAGCGGGCCGCCCACGTCGGGCCGACCCCCGAGAGCGTCACCGACCGGGCGTCGTCGTCGGACAGGTCGTGCTTGAGGTGCACGAGCAGATGGTCGCCGAGTGCGGCAGCCACTACGTCGCCCCACTCGACGAGCACGATGCCGTCGTACTCGAGCAACTCGCCGATCGCCAGGTCGGCGACCTCGTGCTGGGTGGTGAGGCGATAGACGTCGGCATGGTGCAGCATCACGCGACCAGCGGTGGCGTAGGTGTGCACCAGCGTGAACGTCGGTGACGTGATCGGCTCGGTGACGCCCAGCGCCGCGCCGAATCCCTGCGCGAACGCCGTCTTGCCGGCGCCCATCTCTCCCGACAGCACGATGAGATCGCCCGACCGCGACAGGCCGGCAACGGCGCCCGCAATGGCGCGGGTATCGGCAAGGCTCGAGGCGCGCAGGTGCAGCATGACCTCGACAATCTACGTCGGCCCGCCTCGGCCCGACCGGCGACGCATGGCCCACCGCGTCCGCTGGCCGGAGCGTGTCGTCAGAGCCGTCGGCGCTCGATGCGCGACGAGATGCCGCAGGTGACCTCGTAGTCGATCGTGCCGAGCCACTCGGCCCATTCGGTGGCGGTGATCGCCTGGCGGCCCTGGCTGCCGATGAGCACCGCCTCGTCGCCCACGTGGACATCGTCGTTGCCGCAGTCGACCATCATCTGGTCCATGGTGACCGTGCCGACGACCGGCCGCCGTCGCTCGCCGATGAGCACCGCCCCACCGCCCGCGAACAGTCGCCGCGGCACGCCGTCGGCGTAGCCGATCGGCAGCGTGGCCACCGTGGTGGACGTGGAGAACTCGTGGCGCAGCCCGTACGAGATGCGCTCGCCCGCCGCCACGCGCTGCACGTGCGACACGCGGGCGCGGAGTGCGAGGGCCGGCCGAAGGCGCAGTGAACGGATGGTGGCCGTGAGCTCCCCGCCGGGGCTGAGGCCGTAGGTGGCGATGCCCGTTCGCACCATGTCGAACCTGGCCCGCGGATGGGCGAGCGCTGCCGCCGAGTTCGCGGCATGCACGAGGCGCGGCCGATGGCCGACCCTGCGCATTGCGGCGACGACGCCGTCGAAGCGGTCGAGCTGCGTCGTGGTGAACGGGTTGCCCACCTCGTCGGCGACGGCAAGGTGGGTGAAGATCCCCTCGAGGCTCACAGCGGGCGACGAGCCGATGGCATCGGCCAGCAGGATCGCCTCGCGGGGCTGGGCGCCGACGCGGTGCATGCCGGTGTCGACCTTCAGGTGGATCGGGTACTGCTCGGTGCCGAGGCGCTCGAGGCGGATCACCTGCTCGAGGCTGTACAGCGTGAGCTGCAGCTCGTGCTGCACGGCCACGGCGAGCTGCTCGGCCGGCTGCTCGCTGAGCACGAGGATCGGTGCCGTGATGCCCGCACGGCGCAGCTGCACGCCCTCGTGCACCAGCGCCACGCACAGCCCGCTGGCGCCCCCTGCCAGGGCGGCGCGCGCCGAGAGGATGGCGCCGTGCCCGTAGCCGTTGGCCTTCACGACGGCCCACACGGCGCTGGGCGCCACTTCCTGCACGAGGACGCGCACATTGTGCGCGATGGCCTCCGCCGACACCTCCGCCCATGCCCAGCGGCTCATCACCCGTCCTCGTCGATTCCTGCCCACGCGGCCGGCAGGGCGCCGACCACGTCGGATGCGATCATGCCGTGCCGCGGCAGGGTGCGGCCAGCGCGGCCGTGCAGCCACGCAGCGGCGGCACCGGCGCGGAGCGGATCGAGACCCTGCGCCAGGAGGGCGCCGGCGATGCCGGCGAGCACGTCGCCCGTGCCGGCCGTCGCCAGGCGCTCGTCGCCCTCGGCAACCGCCAGTGCCGTACCCGCAGGGTCGGCGACGACGGTGACCGGCCCCTTCAGCAGCACCGTGCAGCCGAGGCGTGCGGCCAGCGACCGCACCGCGGCGAATCGGTCCGGCCCGGGCCGATGCCCGGTGAGTCGCGCGTACTCCCCGTCGTGCGGCGTGGCAAGCACCGTGGCGGGCATCGAGGCGGGCATCGAGGCGGGCATGGATGCCGTCGCCCCGTCCCCCGCACGGCTACCGGGTGGGGCCAGTCGGCCGAGCGCGTCGAGGCCGTCGCCGTCGACGACGACGGGAATCGGACAGGCGCGGAGCAGTGCGTCGATCGAACCCGATGCCCGCGCGCCGGTCCCCAGGCCCGGGCCGACGACCAGCGCGGCGAACCTGTCGATGTCGTCGAGTACGACCGGGGCCCAGGCGCCGTGGCCATCAACGTCGCGCTGCACCAAGTCGCGCTGCACCAGATCGCGCTGCACCACTTCGAGGGGCAAGTTGTCGAGGCGACCCCACGGCGAGGAGACGTGCACCATGCCCGAGCCGCTGCGCAGCGCCGCCGCGCACGCCAGGCGCGCCGCGCCCTCCATGCCCGGCGACCCCGCCACGACGCGCACCGCATGCCGCCATTTGTGGTCGGTGGCGGCGCGCCGCGGCAGCCAGGCGGCGACGTCACGGCGTTCCACCAGGTGCGCCGTCGCCGTCGCCCGCACCCCGTCGCCGAGGCCCATCTCATCGGCGCCGACCACCTCCACCTCGCCGGCCAGTCGCCGTCCCTCGCCCGCCAGCAGACCGGGCTTCAGCGCGGCGAATGTGACAGTGCGCGTCGCCTGCAGCACGGCTCCCGAGGTCTCACCCGTGAGCGCGTCCACGCCGCTCGGCACATCGACCGCCAGCACCGGAATGCCGCCGACGCCCGGTGGCCGCCACGTCCCCCTGAAGCCGGTGCCGTATGCGGCGTCGACCACGAGGTCGATCGGCGAGCGAACGACGCCATCGATGCGCTCGGGGCACTCGGTTGCGTCGATGATGCGCACCTGCACGCCGCGCGACCGCAGACGCCGTGCGGCAACCCTGCCATCGGCACCGTTCGAGCCCTTGCCGGCGATCACGACCACGACGCGGCCGTACGCACCGCCCAGCATTCGCAGCGCCGACCGGGCAACGGCCGATCCGGCGCGCTCGACGAGCTCATCGTGCGACAGCAGCGACGACGCGTCGATGTGGCGCATCTCGTCGGGCGTCACGATCGGGATCACGCCAGCACGCTACGGCACTGCCGACGACGGATGACCCGGTCCGGTCGGCTCAGGCTGTGGCGATGACGCTCGCCACGGCGACGAGCCGGGTATGGCTGAGGCTGAGGTGCCAGTCGCCGATGCCGCGTTCGACCGCCAGCTCGAGCGCGCGCCCGGCGACATGCAGTATCGGCGCGCCGCTCGGCTGGCGACGCACCCACACCTCGTGGAAGCCGAACGCACCGAGACCGAGGCCCATCGCCTTCAGCACTGCCTCGCGCGCCGCGAAGCGAACGGCAAGCGACGGCACCGGATCAGCCGCACCCTCGAGGTCGGCGAGTTCGTCGGCGGTGAACAGCCGCTCGCGCATCGTCGGCGTTCGCTGCAGCGCCCGCCGGAAGTGGTCGATGTCGACCACGTCGATGCCGTGGCCGCGAACCGGGCCGGCCGGCAGCGCGGGCGTCGCCGACGCAGCCATCAGTGGCGCCAGTGGTCGGCGGTCTCGGATACCGGCAGGATCAGCAGGTCGGCCACCGGCAGTTCGGCCAGCAGGTCGTCGCGGAACGAGCCCTCGGTCTCGGTGACCCAGTCGACGAGGCGGTCGTAGCGGCGGTCGTAGCCCTGCAGCACGCTGCGCATCGTCGCCGCATCGAGCCGCTCGCGGAAGCGGACGTGCAGCAGGGTGATGCCGGTGCACTCGCCGCCCTTCACCTCGGGCACGCAGATCACGGTGCGCCCGTCGCTGCGGCCGCGGGCCACGAGCACATCCTTTTCGCTGGCCACGCGTCGCTTGGTGCCGCGCAGCCGCGAGTTGGCCTCGACCCGGCTGGTGACGTCGCGCGACAGTCCGCCGCGGTCGACGATCGAGATCGTCGCCTCGGTGGCCGGATCGCCCTCGATCGAGTAGCGGGTGAAGCCGGTGACCGCCTCGACGGCGGGATCGAGATCGGCGAGCACCTTCAGCGTGCGATAGCCGAGGCGGTCGCGGCCGGCGCCGGCGGCGATTGCCTCCTGTACCAGCTGACGGTCGAGCACGCCCTCGTCGCTGCGGCTGATGCCCACCGTGACGGTCTTGGCCTGGTGCTTGATCGCGTCGATCGGACGGGTGAGTTCTTCGATGGCACGGGTGAGGGCGGCGGTGAGGTCGTCGATCAGCACGCCCGGCGTGGCGACGCGGCCGGTGGCGCGCTGGTACGCCTCGAGCGGCGAATCGGCGTCGAGGTCGCGCAGGAGGCCCACCAGGCGAACGGCCGTACTCGCCTCAAGATGGCCGTCGTAGTGCCCGCCACGCAGTCCGTCGAGGAATCGCTCGGCGTGCGTGCCGATCTCGTCGATGACATCGCGCAGCACGCTGTCGCCGTCGTCGTGCCGCGCCAACGCCTGCTCGATGGCCTCACGGGCCTCGCGCAGCGGACGAGCCGACGCATCGATCGCCAGCGCCGCCTCGTACCCGAAGAGGTGCCCGGTCATCGCCGCCAGCACGAACGCCAGCGCAGGGTCGACGGGGGGCACCGGCAGCACTGCCGCAGCGGCAGCGAACCGGCCGTCGCCCTCCGTGGCAACGACGATCGGGGTCGCCTTGTGCGCCCGGTAGATGGCCACTTCCTTGGCCACGTCGTCGGCGGTGCTGCCGACGAGGCCTGCCGCGCACACGAGGATGAGCGGCTCGCTCGACAGGTCGATGTGCTTCTTGTCCTCGGTGACGTCGCAGGCGATGCTCTTGTAGCAGAGCTCGCTCAGCTTGATGCGCAGCTCGGCGGCGGCGACATGGTTCGCCCCATTGCCGACGATGGCCCAGTAGCGACGCGACAGCACGAAGCGTCGCGCGGTGTCGGCGATCAGCTGACGGCCGTCGATCACCTGCTCCATGGCGGCCGGCAGTCGCCGCAGCTCATCGAGCAGAGTGCTGCGACGGGCAGCCGAGCCGCGGCCGGCTGCCTCGGCGATCGCACATGCCAGCAGGGCTCCGGCCGCTACCTGCGCGTAGAACGCCTTGGTACTGGCCACGCTCATCTCGATGTCGCGCCCGTCGCTCGTGTAGAGCACGCCGTCGGCCTTCTCGGTGAGGTCGCTGTTGCGGCGGTTCACGATCGCCAGCACGGCAGCGCCGCGCGAGCGCACGAGGTCGACCGTGCGGTTGGTGTCGGTGGTGGTGCCGCTCTGGCTGACGGCGATGACGAGCGTGTCGCGCATGTCGAGCCGCAGGTTGAACCCCGACAGCTCGGTAGCGGTGAGCGCGTCGATGTCGAGCGTGCCATCGCAGAGTTCGTCGAGCAGCGCAGCGGTGCTGCGGCCGGCCACCGCCGCAGTGCCCTGGCCCACGACGCGCACCCGGGTGATGGTGCCGTCGGCAAGCCGTGCCGCCACGCTCGGGGGCAGGGCTCGAGCGCCCACCTCGGCCCGACGGCCCGCAGGGGTGTCGACGACCTTGCCCCGCAGCGTCTTGCGGAAGCTGGTGGGCGCCTCCCTGATCTCCTTCAGCAGGAAGTGCGGGGCGCCGCCGCGATCGATGTCGCGCGTGGTGATCTGGGCAGTGGCGACATCGGCCTCGGTGACGGGAATCGCCGCCCCGTCGTAGCCGAGCCGGTGAATGCCGCCCAGGTCGCCGGCGGCGCGTGCGTCGAGCATCACCACCTGGCCGCGGCTGCCCGTGGCCGAGGGGGTCTCGCCGTCGAGGCGCACATAGCGGTCGGTCTCCTCGACCAGGCCATATGGCTCGCTGGCCACCACGAAGCGGTCGTCGGCGATGCCGACATAGAGACCCTGGCCGCTGCCGCGCAGCGCGAGGTAAACGGCATCGATGTCGTCGGCCGACTGCGCGGCGATTGCCACGCTGCCCTCGAACTCGGCAACGGTGCGGCGGAATGCCTCGGCCATCGACGCGCCTGCGGCCGCATGGGTGGCCATCAGCGCTGGGATCACCTTGGCGTCCGTGGTGATCGGGCCCGCGATGTGCAAGTTGTGGTGCACCTTCAGGTCGGCGTGGTTGTCGACGTCGCCGTTCAGCACGGCCACCGTGCACGGCGACGCATCGCCACCGCGCCGCTCGAGTTGCTCGCCATTGACGGGATGGCAGTTCGGCTCGCTGATAATGCCGACGCTCGCCCATCGCGTGTGGCCGATGACGCTGAGCCGCGCCGTGGGGGCGCTGAGCGCCCGTCGCAGCAGGTCGTCGGCGATGATCTCGGCGCGGATGGCACGCACGTTGTCGCCCAGCTCGCCGATCTCTGCCGCCGCCTTGTAGGCGAAGCCGATCACGCCGTCGGCGACGCGCACCGACCCGGTCTGGAAGAGCGGATCAGCGGATCGCCGGGCCACGGCCGAGGACACCGACGGCTCGTCGAGGTCGAGCGCATGTCCGGCGACGAACACGTGGAAGCCGGCGCTGTCGCGGCCGCGCACCTCCATGCGGTCGATGGCGACGAGCGCCTGCTGAATCGACAGGTATCCCGACACGGCAGCGACATCGGCATCGAGGCCGGCGAGTTCGGCCACTGCAGCCGCCGTGCGCAGTCGGTCGTCGCGCACCGCCCACACGGCATCGCGGGCCGCCAGCAGGTCGGCGCTCGCCGCCTCGAGCGAGTCGGCATCGAGGTCGCCAGCGGCCTCGAGCGACGCCTCGCGCGCAGCGAGGCGGGCGTCGATCCGGTCGAGGCTGGCACCGATGGCGCTGGCCAGGTCGTGGCGGCCCAGCAGGGCGCGGACACCCGGCACGCCCCGCAGCAGTCGGTCGGCCTCGGCCACCTGGCGCGCCGCGCCGGCGACATCAGCCTCGCCGTGGCCCGCAGTGTCGAGGAGGCCGTGGGCCCGGTCGAGCAACGCCAGCACGTCGGCATCGGCCGGCACCGGCCGCGTCGAGGGCCGCGAGACGACGGCCACGATCCCGCACATGGCTGACAAGGCTACCGAAGCAAGCACACCGGATGCCGTCGCCCCGCAGGCCGCGCCCAGTCGCCTGCCGGCCCCGTGCCGTCGCCGCGGGCTCGGTCCTCGACGCAGTCCGCCGTCCGCCGTCCGCTCGTCACCCCTGCGCCGTCCTTGCGCCGTCCTTGCGCTGCTCTCAGGCCCAGCGGCGGCGGACCGTCTCGGCCAGGTTCTCGGCAATGCGCCGCGCCACGCCGTCGGTCGCTGCCTCCACCATCACCCGCACGAGCGGCTCGGTGCCGCTGGCGCGCACCAGCACGCGGCCTTCTTCCCCGAGCGCCGCCTCGGCGGCTGCGATCTCGTCGGCCAGCTCGCCGGCCGCGTCGGGATGCCGCTCGCGCACCGCCACGTTGACGAGCACCTGCGGGTACGAGGCCATCACGCCGCCGGCCAGCGACGCCAGCGACGTGGTGTTGCCGAGCTCGCGGAGCGCAGCGCACAGCTGCAGCCCCGCGAGCAGTCCGTCGCAGGTGGTGGCGAGGTCGCGGTAGATGATGTGCCCGCTCTGCTCGCCGCCGAGGCTGAACCCGCCGCGCTCGAGCGCCTCGAGCACATATCGATCCCCCACCGCCGTCGTGGCCACGTCGATGCCCGCTGCACGCATCGCACGGTGGAAGCCGAGATTGCTCATCACCGTCACCACCACCGTGCTGCCGCGCAGTTCGCCGCGGTCGCGAAGGCGCAGCGCTGCCAGCGCCAGCAGGCGGTCGCCGTCGACCACCTGGCCGCGCTCGTCGACCGCGATCACCCGGTCGCCGTCGCCGTCGAAGGCGAGGCCGAGGCCGGCACCGCGGTCGACAACGGCCGCCTGCAGCGCAGCCGTGTCGGTGGCCCCGCAGCGGTCGTTGATGTTGCGACCGTCGGGTGAGGCGTGCAGCACGTCTACCTGGGCGCCGAGCGTTGCGAGCACGTCGGGTGCGACGTTGCTCATCGCGCCGTGGGCGCAGTCGATGACGACATGCAGTCCCTCGAGCGATGCCGATGCGTCGACCATGTGCCGCACGTAGTCGGCGGCTCCGTCGATGCGCGTCGAGTGCAGCGAGTCGGCTCCGTCACGCGTCTCGACGCGGGCAGTTGCCTCGCGCCGGATCGCCTGCTCGATGCGCTGCTCGATGTCGTCGCCCAGTTTCAGCCCGCCGGCGGCGAACACCTTCAGTCCGTTGTCGTGCCACGGGTTGTGCGATGCCGTCACCATGACCGCCGGCACGTCCAGCACCGACGACAGCCAGGCAAGCGCCGGGGTCGGCAGCACGCCCGCCAGCAGTGACTCGGCACCGCGGGCGGCGACGCCGGCGGCGACTGCCGACTCGAGGGCAGGGCCTGACTCGCGGGGATCGCGGCCCACGAGCCACCTGCCGCCACCGAGCACATCGACGGCGGCGCGGCCGAGCACGGCAGCGAAGTCGGTGGTGAGTTCGGTGAGCGCGATACCGCGCACGCCGTCGGTGCCGAAGCGCAGGGCCACGGTGGCGTCGACCGCCCCGCCCGCGATCAGCGCTTGGTGTACTGCGGCGCCTTGCGGGCCTTCTTGAGGCCGTACTTCTTGCTCTCCTTGCGACGCGGGTCGCGGGTGAGCAAGCCGGCCTTCTTCAGGTCGGGACGCTTCTCGGGATCGATCTCGACGAGCGAGCGGGCGATGGCCATGCGCAGTGCGCCGGCCTGGCCGCTCGAGCCACCGCCGTGGATCGTGGCGTCGACGTCGTAGGCGCCCTCGACACCGGCGACGCGCAGCGCCTCGGTGACGATCATGCGCTGCATCGCCGTCGGGAAGTACACCTCGAACGTCTTGCCGTTGATCGTGTGGGTGCCGTTACCGGCGCGCAGGCGGGCTCGTGCCACTGCTTCCTTGCGACGGCCGGTGGTCTGGGTGAGCGGCTTGGTGGCCATGTGTGCGGTGTCCTTCCGTTCGCTCAGCGGGCCTTGGCCGCAGCGAGTTCGATGACCGTGGGATTCTGCGCCGCATGCGGGTGCTCGGCACCGGCATACACCTTCAGCTTCTTCATCTGCTGGCGGCCGAGCGGGCCCTTGGGCAGCATGCCCTTGACGCTGCGGCGGATCGCCTCGGCCGAGTTGCGGCTGAGCGCATCGGAGTAGCGCTCGCTCTTCAGGCCGCCCGGGTAGCCGCTGTAGCGATACACGTACTTGGCGTCGGCCTTGCCGGAGGTGAGCACCACCTTGTCGGCGTTGATGATGATGACGTGGTCGCCCGTGTCGATGTGCGGGGCGAAGATCGGCTTGTGCTTGCCGCGCAGGATGCGCGCCGCCTCGGTGCAGAGGCGGCCGAGCACGAGGCCCTCGGCGTCGATCACGTGCCACGAGCGGATGATCTCGCTGGCCTTCGGGGTGTAGGTGCTCATCGTCGAACCTTTGACATCGAACGCGCCGGGATGGGGTCCCGGCGAACCGTCAAATGATACGGGCGGCCCTGCACCGGCCACAATCGACCACGGCCACAATTTCACGGACCCGACAGCTCAGTAGCCGACGTCCCACATGGTGAGCCCGTGCGGGGGCGCCACCCGACCTGCGGCCTGCCGGTCGCGGCGCAGCAGGATGCCGCGCATCTCCCCGGCCCGGATGGTGCCGGTACCGACCTCGACGAGGGTCCCCACGATCGACCGCACCATCTGGTGGCAGAAGGCGTTGGCCCGAATCTCGAAGCGCAGCAGGCGGCTGCCGTCGACCGCGAAGTCCGACGGCACCTCGCGCCACTCGGCCCGCAGCACCCGCCGCACCAGGGTCGCTGGCGGCTCGCCGTCTGCCACCTTCGGGCGGCGGCAGAACGACGAGAAGTCGTGCTCGCCGATCAGCGGGTCGCAGGCCAACTGCATCGCCCACAGGTCGAGCGGCCCGCGCACGTGCCACGTGCTCCATGCCAGTTGCGGCACCGGCGACGGGCCCTCGAGCACGTCGAATCGGTAGTGGCGCCACTGGGCGCTGTATCGGGCATGGAAGTCGGGGGTGTCGGCCCAGCGAATGTCGCGCACGGCGATCTCCGGGCCGCACAGCCGGTCGAGTCGGCGGCGCAGCCCCTCGAGGTCGGTGTCGTCGGCGAGGTCGAGGCTCACCACCTGGCCCCAGGCGTGCACGCCGGCATCGGTGCGCCCGGCCCCGACGGGTTCGACCGGATGGCGCACCACGGTCTCGATGGCAGCGCGCAGGTCGCCCATCACGGTGCGCACCGCCTCGCCGCCCGGACCAGCCGACTCGGCGAAGCCATGGAAGCCGGACCCGTCGTATGCGACGGTCAGCCGGGCACGACGCATCGCGTCAGCCTATGCCTGCCCCGACGGGCAGCGAATCGAACCGGGGGTCAGACCAGTTCGACGCGGGCCATCGGGGCGTTGTCGCCCTGACGGGGGCCGAGCTTCAGGATGCGCAGGTAGCCGCCGGGCCGCTCGGTGTAGCGCTTGGCGATGTCGTCGACGAGCTTGTGCGTCATCTCCTTGTCGCCGAGGTAGCCCTGGATCTGGCGGATGCGGTGCACCTTCGACGCCGTCGACTCGTCGGCGTCGGCCTTCTTGGCCTTGGTGATCAGCTTCTCGGCGATCGGGCGCAGCGCCTTGGCCTTGGCCTCGGTGGTGACGATCACCTCGGCGGCGAACAGCGACGCGGCCAGGTTGGCCATCATCAGCTTCTGGTGGGCGGCGGTGCCGCCGAAATTACGTGCACGTCGCGGAGTGGCGGGCATGGGATGTTCCTCTCGTCCTCGTCAGGTATCCGTCGCAGCCTCAGCCGCGCAGCGTGAGGCCGCGCTCGTCGAGCTTCTGCTTGACCTCGTCGAGGCTCTTCTGGCCGAAGTTGGTGATGTTGAGCAGGTCGTCCTCGGTCTTCAGCAGCAGCTCGCCGATGGTGTTCACCTGGGCGCGCTTCAGGCAGTTGCGGGGACGCTCGGACAGGTCGAGGTCCTCGATCGGCAGGTCGAGGTCGGGCGACACCGCAGCGGTGCTGGTGACCTCACCCAACTCGAGCGACTGCGGCTCGTCGCTGAGGCTGGCGATCAGGTCGACGAGCGAGCGCAGCGTGCCGCCGGCCGAGGCGAGCGCCTCGCGGGGGCTGATGGTGCCGTCAGTCTCGATGTCGAGGACGAGGCGCTCGTAGTTGGTGCTCTGCTCGACACGCGTGGTCTCGACCGTAAAGGTGGCGCGGCGCACCGGCGAGAAGATCGCGTCGACCGGGATGTTGCCGATCGTGCGCTCCTGGGTCTCGCGGTCGGCCGACAGGTAGCCGCGGCCGCGCTCGACGGTGATGTCGATGGCGAGACGGCCCTTGCCGTTGACGCTGGCGATGTGGAGGTCGCGGTTCTGGATCTCGATCTCGCTCGGGCACTTGATGTCGCCGGCGGTCACCTCGGCGGGGCCGCGCACGTCGAGACGCAGGGTGACGGCTTCGTCGGAAGTGCTGGGGACGACGACGTCCTTCAGGTTGAGGATGATGTCGGTGACGTCCTCGGCCACGCCCGTGATCGAGCCGAACTCGTGCAGGGCCTCATCGAAGTGCACCATGGTGATGGCAGCACCGGGGATGCTCGACAGCAGCATGCGCCGCAGCGAGTTGCCGATGGTGTGGCCGTAGCCCGGCTCGAGCGGTCCGACGGCGAACTGCTGGAGCTGGGGGTTGTTGTCGCCGATCGGCTCGACGGTGGGGCGCTGGATGACGAGCATGCGAGACCTCTTGCTGCGGTAGACGGTCGGGGCGGGGACGAATTACTTGGAGTAGAGCTCGACGATGAGCGACTCGCGCACCGGCACGTCGATGTGCTCGCGCTGGGGCAGGTCGCGGACGGTGACCTGCTTGCCGCCGTCGCCGGTCTCGAGCCATCCGACGACCGAGCGGTCGAGGACGTCGAGGTTGTGCTGGATGACGATCATGCCGCGGGCCTTCTCGGACAGGCTGATGGTCTCGCCGCGGCGCACGCGGTAGCTGGGGATGTTGACCCGCTTGCCGTTGACGAGGAGGAGGCCGTGGCTGACGAACTGGCGGGCCTGCGGACGGGTGCTGGCCCAGCCGGCGCGGTACACCACGTTGTCGAGGCGCTGCTCGAGGAGCCGCAGCAGGTTCTCGCCCGTGGGGCCCTGCAGGCGCACGGCCTCTTCGTAGGTGTTGCGGAACTGCCGCTCGAGGACGCCGTAGATGTACTTCGCCTTCTGCTTCTCCTGCAGCTGGGCGAGGTACTCGCTGCCGGCATTGCGGCGGCGGGTGCGGCCGTGCGCGCCGGGCGGGAACGGACGGCGGTCGAGTGCCTTGCGGCCCTTGTCGTTCTCGAAGATGTTGGTGCCGAGGCGGCGCGAGATGCGCACCTTCGGGCCGGTGTAGCGAGCCATGTCGATCAGGTCCTGCGCCGCTTGGGCTGGCGGCAGCCGTTGTGGGGTACGGGAGTGACGTCCTTGATCGAGGTGACCTCGATGCCGGTGTTCTGGATGCTGCGCACGGCGGTGTCGCGGCCCGAGCCCGGGCCCTTCACCTGCACTTCGACACGGCGCAGGCCGTGCTCCATGGCGGCGCGGGCGGCCTTCTCGGCAGCCATCTGCGCGGCGAACGGCGTGCTCTTGCGCGAGCCCTTGAAGCCGACGCCACCCGACGATGCCCAGGCGATGACATTGCCCTCGGTGTCGGTGATGGAGACGATGGTGTTGTTGAACGAGCTCTTGATGTGCACGACGCCGTTGGTGACGTTCTTGCGCTCGCGCTTACGGGGGCGACGGCCGCCCGGCTTCGGCTTGGCCATTACTTCCTCACAGCCTTCTTCTTGTTGGCGACGGTCTTCTTGGGGCCCTTGCGGGTGCGGGCGTTGGTGTGGGTGCGCTGCCCGCGCACGGGAAGGCCCTTGCGGTGACGGATGCCCTGCAGGCAGCCGATCTCGATCTTGCGCTTGATGTCCTGGGCGACATCGCGGCGCAGGTCGCCCTCGACGGTGATGTTCGAGTCGACCCACTGGCGGATCTTGTTGACCTCGTCCTCAGTGAGGTTGCGCACGCGCTGGTTCGGGTCGAGGCCGGTCTCGGCGCAGATGCGCTGGGCCGTCGGCTTGCCGATGCCGAAGATGTAGGTGAGCGAGATCTCGAGCCGCTTCTCGCGGGGGATGTCGACGCCGGAAATACGAGCCATGGTGTGGTGCCCTCTCAGCCCTGTCGCTGCTTGTGACGCGGGTTCTCGCAGATCACCATGACGCGGCCATGCCGGCGGATGACCTTGCACTTCTCGCAGATTTTCTTCACGCTCGGTCGGACCTTCATGGTGTTCCTGTGACCTGTTCGATGCTCAACGGATGGGATTACTTGTAGCGATACGTGATACGGCCTCGGGTGAGGTCGTACGGGGTGAGTTCCACCTGCACCTTGTCGCCGGGGAGGATTCGGATGTAGTGCATCCGCATCTTCCCGGAGATGTGCGCCAGGACCTTGTGGCCATTCTCGAGCTCGACGCGGAAGTTCGCGTTGGGAAGCGCCTCGAGAATCGTGCCTTCGAGCACGATGGCGTCGTCTTTCGGCTTGGGCAGAAGGGCCTCCTCGATCGGTGGAATTGCATGGCCGACGAGAGGAATGGATGCCGGGGCACGCCAAGGCTCGCGAGGGCCGAGGGGCGATGCTACCGCCGCCCCTTCCCAACGCCAAGCCCCAGATCGCGGGGATTCCGCCGCCCCGAGGGGGCCGAGTCGGCCATCGGGAGGGCCGATCCCGGTGCCGGGAAGGCCGTGTGCCGTTTCTAGCACGGGGCGGTCTACCATGCCGGGCAGCGTGAAATGGGTCCCGTGAGGCCCATACGCCAAGGGGAACCGACGTGCCCACTGCCGACCCGACCGGGCGCACTGTCCTGAGCGCCGACGACGTGCGCCGGGCGCTCACCCGCATCGCCCACGAGATCGTCGAGCGCAACCACGGCCTAGAGGGGGTGGTGGTCGTCGGCCTCCAGAAGGGTGGGGTGTGGGTCGCCGAGGCCCTCGCCACCGTGCTCCACGGGATCGATCCCTCGCATCCGGTGCCGGTCGGCTCGATCGACGTCTCATTTCACCGCGACGACGTCGGCCTGCGGCCCATCGTGCCGGGCCGTGTCACCGACATCCCGGTGCCCCTCGACGGCACCACCGTGGTGCTCACCGACGACGTGCTGTTCACCGGGCGCACCGTGCGCGCCGCCCTCGAGGCGCTCCACGAATACGGCCGGCCGCGGGCGGTGCAGTTGGCCGTGGTGGTCGACCGCGGCCACCGCGAGCTGCCGATCCGGCCCGACTTCGTCGGCAAGAACCTGCCCACCAGCCGCGACGAGCAAGTGGTCGCCACGCCTGACGGGGTGGTGATCCGGTGAGGCACCTGCTGTCGATCGACGACCTCGACCGCGAGCAGCTTGTCGGCCTGCTCGACCTCACCGACCACATGGTCGAGATCGGCCAGCGGCCCATCCCGAAAGTGCCGGCGCTGCGCGGCAAGACCGTCGTCAGCCTCTTCTTCGAGGATTCCACCCGCACCCGCACCAGTTTCGACACCGCAGCCAAGCGACTCAGCGCCGACACGATGTCGTTCGCCGTGTCGAGCAGCAGCGTCAACAAGGGCGAAAGCCTGCGCGACACGGTCGAGACCATCTCGGCCATGGGCGTCGACGCCTTCGTCGTGCGCCACAAGAGCAGTGGCGCACCGGCGCTGATCACCGGCTTCACCACGGCCAGCATCGTCAACGCCGGCGACGGCTGGCACCAGCACCCCACCCAGGCGCTGCTCGACTGCTACACGATCCGCCAGTCGCTCGGCCGGCGCGACGGCTTCGAGGGCCTGCGCATCGCCATCGTCGGCGACATCCGCCACAGCCGCGTCGCCCGCAGCGACGTGCAGGCGTTCGCCATGCTCGGCGCCCACGTCACGCTCGTCGCGCCGCCTACGCTGCTGCCACCATCACTCGAGGGCTGGCCGGTCGAGGTGAGCCACGACCTCGACGCACTGCTCCCCCACCTCGACGTGCTCTACATGCTGCGCGTGCAGCGCGAGCGCATGGACGACGCGCTCCTGCCCTCGATGGCCGAGTACTCGGCACGCTACGGGCTCACCGCCGCACGAGCCGGACGCCTTGCCGCCCATGCCCTCGTGCTGCATCCCGGACCGATGAACCGCGGCATCGAGATGGTGGTCGATCCGGCCGAGCTGCCCGGCAGTCGGATTCTCGACCAGGTGGCAAACGGGGTGGCGGTGCGCATGGCGGTGCTGTTCACGCTGCTCGGATCGGGCGACCAGGGACTGAAGGGAGACGCCTGATGGCACGCACTGCCAAGTCCGCCGGCGCAGCCGGGAGCCGCACGGTGCTGCAGGGCGGCACCGTCATCGACCAGCGCGGCGAGCGACGTGCCGATGTCGTCGTCGCCGATGGCCGCATCCTCGCCGTCGGCACCGGTGACGACGTGGCCGCCGGGCCCGGCGACCGGGTGCTCGACGCGACGGGCTGCGTCGTCAGTCCCGGGTTCGTCGACCTGCACGTGCACCTACGCGAGCCCGGCCGCGAGGAGTCGGAGACCATCGAGACGGGCAGCCGCGCTGCGGCGCTCGGCGGGTTCACGGCCGTCGTGGCGATGCCCAACACCGACCCGGCGCAGGACTCTGTGGCCGTCGTCGAGTTCGTGCGCCACCAGGGCGAGCGGGCGGGTCTCTGCGAGGTGCTGCCATCGGGCTGCATCACGGTGGGACGCGAGGGCCAGCGGCTGGCGCCGTACGGCGAGCTCGCCGCCGCCGGCGTGCGGCTGTTCACCGACGACGGCAACGGCGTGCAGGACCCTGCGCTGATGCGACGTGCCCTCGAGTACGCGGGGCCGCTCGGCATCGTGCTGGCACAGCACTGCGAGGTGGCCTCGCTCACCAAGGGCGCCGTGATGCACGAGGGGTCGTGCTGCAGCCGGCTCGGCCTTCCCGGCTGGCCCGCGCTCGCCGAGGAGCTGATGCTGCACCGTGACATCGAGCTCGTGCGGCTCACCGGCACGCCGATGCACTTCCTGCACCTCAGCACCGCCGCGAGCGTCGAGCTCGTGCGCCGCGCCAAGCACGACGGACTGCCCGTCACCGCCGAGGCAGCACCGCACCACTTCACGCTCACCGACGAGCAGCTGTCGGGCTACGACCCCGTGTTCAAGGTGAATCCGCCACTGCGCACGCCTGCCGACATCGCCGCCATCAAGGCCGGCCTTGCCGACGGCACCATCGATGCCATCGCCACCGACCATGCGCCGCATGCACCGCATACCAAGGAGGTGCCGCTCGACCAGGCGCCTCCAGGGATGCTGGGGCTCGAGACGGCACTGGGCCTGTCGCTGGGCGAGCTGGGCATGCCGGTGCGCGACGTGGTCGCCGCCCTCAGCTGGAAGCCCGCCGCCATCGCCGGCGTCGCCGATCGCCACGGCCGGCCTGTCGAGCCCGGCGAGCCCGCCAACCTGACCGTGTTCGATCCGTCGGCGCAGTGGGTGGTAAAGGCCTGGGACCTGGCCAGCAAGAGCCGCAACACGCCCTACGCCGGGCGCACCCTCACCGGCCGCGTGCGGCACACGCTGCTCGGCGGCGACATCGTCGTCGCCGACGGCGTCGCCACTCGCTGACGGCCGCCAGATGGATCAGGCGCCTAGCGTCGGTGCGACTCGACGGCGTCGATGAGCCGGCGGAACACGTCGTCGGGGCTGCCGACGCCGTCCACGATCGCCAGGCGGCCCTTCTCGCCGTAGTACTCGATGAGCGGCGACGTCTGCTCCTCGTAGAGGTCGAGGCGGCGGCCGATGGCCTCGGGCGTGTCGTCGCCGCGGCGGATCACGTCGCCGCCGCAGTTGTCGCAGATCCACGGGTTGTGCTCGCGGCCTGTGGAGATGTAGTTGCGCCGGCAGTCGCGGCACACGCGCCGGGCCGACAGCCGATCGAGCACGATGTCGCGCGACACGTCGAGATCCAGCACGACATCGATCGGCCGGTCGGCGGTGAGGTCGTCGAGCGCCAGCGCCTGGGCGACCGTGCGCGGGAAGCCGTCGAGCAGGTAGCCGCGCGTCACCGCATCGGCCTCCGACAGCCGGTGGCGCACGATGCCGATCATCACGTCGTCGCTGACGAGCCCGCCGCGGTCCATCACCTCGCGCGCCATCACGCCGAGCTCGGTGCCCTCGCTGACGGCGGAGCGCAGCACGTCACCCGTGCTGATGTGCGGCACGACATAGTGCTGCGACAGCCGCACGCATTGGGTTCCCTTGCCCGCGCCTTGGCGCCCGAGCAGGATCAGCCGGGCGCCCGGATTCACTTCAGGAAGCCCTCGTAGTTCCTCAGCATCAGCTGGCTGTCGATCTGCCGCATCAGCTCGAGTGCGACACCGACGGCGATGAGCACCGTCGTGCCGGCAAACGGGAAGTTTCGTACGCCGAACGCCCACAGCAGCAGGTACGGCAGGATCGCCACCACCGCCACGAACACTGCGCCGGGAAGGGTGATGCGGTTGACGGCCTTGGCCAGATACCGCTCGGTCTGCGGGCCGGGCCGGACGCCGGGGATGAAGCCGCCCTGGCGGCGGATCTGGTCGGCCTGGCGGATCGGGTCGAAGGCGATCGAGTTGTAGAAGTAGGCGAAGGCGACGATCATCACCGAGAACAGCGTGATGTACACCCAGTTCTGGCTGTTCACCAGGTACGTGTCGACGTTGCGCTGCACCCAGGCGCGCCACCCGCTGCCGCTGTTGCCGCCGAGCAGGTTGGCGACCAGCACCGGCAACAGGAGGATGCTGCTGGCGAAGATGATCGGCACGACGCCGCTCTGGTTCACCTTCAGCGGGATGTAGGTGCTCTGGCCGCCGTACATGCGGCGACCGACCACTCGTTTGGCGAATTGCACGGGGATGCGGCGTTGGCCGAGTTCGACGCGCACCACCGCCAGCACGATGCCGACGCACAGCAGCACCAGCAGCGTGAACACGAACCAGCTCTTCTCCTGCCACACCCGGTAGAAGCTGACGGGCAGGTCGCTGACGACGCTGGCGAAGATCACCATGCTCATGCCGTTGCCGATGCCGCGCTGGCTGATGAGCTCGCCGATCCACATCAGGGTGGCCGTGCCGCCAACCAGCGTGAGCACCACCAGGTAGCCGCGTGGCCACATGCCGTCGGTGAGCAGCTTCAGGTTTTGCGGGTAGGTCTGGGCGGCGCCGAAGAAGGCGTTGCCGTTGCCGTTGCCGAAGATGAACGTAAGCGCAGTGGCCTGCAGCAGCGAGATGCCGATGGCGAGATACCGCGTGTACTGCGTGATCTTGCGCTGGCCAACGGCGCCTTCCTGCTGCAGCTTCTCGAGCTTCGGGATCACTACGCCGAGCACCTGCATGATGATGCTGGCCGTGATGTACGGCATGATGCCGAGGGCGAAGATGCTGAAGCTGGCGAAGGCGCCGCCGCTGAACAGGTTGAGGAAGCCGAGGGCGCCCTGGGTGTTGGCCGCCTCCTTGAACTGGCGCACGGCATCGGGGTCGATACCGGGCACGCGGATGGCCACGCCCAGGCGGTACACCAGCACCATGGCCATGAGGAACAGGATCTTGTTGCGCAGATCCGGCACCTTGAAGGCGTTCTTCAGGTTCGAGAACACATGGGCTCCCTGGGAGACGTGCGGCTGAGGCCGCTGCCGGCGCTGGTGGCCGACAGTATCGGCACCCCGCCCGGCAGGCGGTTCAGCGGTTGGTGAACTGGTTGCCGGACGCCGGCGGGCGGCCCTGCTTGAACGGCAGCGGCAGCAGCGTGACGGTGCCGCAGGCCTTGGTGATGGCCGCCTCGGCGGTCTTCGACACGGCATGCGCCGTGACGTCGACCTTGGCGGTGAGCTCGCCGCGCCCGAGCACCTTCACGAAGGTGTCCTTGCGCACGAGGCCCTTGGCAACGAGCACCTCGGGGTTGACGGCGCTCTCGCCGGTGGCAGCGATCTGGTCGAGGTTGACGGGGCTGTACTCGACGCGGAACGGGTTGTTGAAGCCCTTCAACTTCGGCACGCGCTGCTTCAGGCCCGTCTGGCCGCCTTCGAAGCCGCGTCCGACCTTGCCGCGGCCGCGCTAGTGCTGGCCCTTGGTGCCGGCGCCGGCGGTCTTGCCGCCCTTGCCGCCGATACCGCGGCCGACCCGCTTCTTCCGCTTGTTGGAGCCCGGTGCGGGGCTCAGTTCGTCGACGCGCATGTGCTCAGTCCTCCGTGCTCTCCGACACCTCGATGAGGTGCGGGATGCGGGCGATCATCCCGCGGATCTCAGGGCGGTCGGGCAGGGTGTTCGTGTCGCCAATCTTGCGCAGGCCCAGGGCGCGCAGCGTGCCGCGGTTCTTGGGCTTGTTGCCGATGGCCGAGCGGATCTGCCGGACGGTGATGGTCTTGTCGCCGCTCATCAGTGCGAACCTCCGACTGCGTTCTGCCGCTTGCGCTCGTTGTACGCCTTCAGCACGCCCTTGGGCACGAACTCGTCGGCCTGCAGGCCGCGGCGGGCGGCGACCTCGTCGGGACGCTGCAGGTCCTTGAGGCCGTTGATGGTGGCGCGGGCCACGTTGATGGCGTTGGCCGAGCCGAGCGACTTGCAGAGGATGTCGTGCACGCCGGCCTCTTCGAGGATGATGCGCGCTGCGCCGCCGGCGATGACGCCGGTACCGGGAGCGGCCGGCTTCATCAGCACGCGGCCGGCGGAGTTGATGCCGATGACCGGGTGGGTGATGGTGCTGCCGGCGAGCGGCACGTCGAAGAGGTTCTTCTTCGCCTCTTCGGTGCCCTTCTGGATGGCCAGCGGCACTTCCTTCGCCTTGCCGTAGCCGAGGCCGACGCGGCCGTTGCCGTCGCCGACGACGACGAGCGCCGTGAACGAGAAGCGACGACCGCCCTTGACGACCTTCGCCACGCGGTTGATGGTGATGACGCGCGACTCGCGGAGTCCGCTCGGATCGGGAGCGCGCTCCTCGTTGCGTCCGCCAAAGTTGGAGGGGGCAGCCATCAGAACTCCAGTCCTGCTTCGCGGGCCGCAGCAGCGACTGCGGCGATCCGACCGTGATAGAGGTAGCCACCGCGGTCGAAGACCACCTGGCTGATGCCGGCGGCCTTTGCTCGCTGGGCGACGAGGGCGCCCACCGACGAGGCAGCCGCGATCGACGAGCCGCCGCTCGAGCGCAGCCCGGCCTCGGTGGTGCTGGCAGCGGCCAGCGTGCGGCCGGCGTCGTCGTCGATGACCTGCACCGAGATGTGCTTGTTGGTGCGGTGCACCGCGAGACGCGGCCGCAGGGCCGTGCCGTGGATCTTCTTGCGCACTCGGCGGTGGCGGATGAGCCGGCCGGTGCGTCGCTGCTGTGCGATCTTGCTCATGTGCGTGGCTCCTCGCTCACTTCTTGCCGGTCTTGCCGGCCTTGCGGAGCACCCGCTCGCCGAGGTAGCGCACGCCCTTGCCCTTGTAGGGCTCGGGCTTGCGCACGGCGCGGATGTTGGCGGCCACCTGGCCGACCAGCTCCTTGTCGATGCCCTTCACGATGATGCGCGTCTGGGTGGGCACCTCGAAGGTGATGCCGTCAGGGGCATCCATCACCACGGGGTGGCTGAAGCCCAGCGCGAGCTGCAGGGTGGTGGGGCTCTTGGCCTCGGCGCGGTAGCCCACGCCGATGATCTCGAGCTCCTTGGTGAAGCCGTCGGTGACGCCGACGACCATGTTGCTGACCAGCGTGCGGGTGAGCCCGTGGAGCGCCCGGTTCTGGCGCTCGTCGTCGGGACGCTCGACGAGGACAGAGCCCTCGGCGCTGCGCACGGTGATGGCGCCGGGGATGACGCGCGAGAGGGTGCCCTTCGGGCCCTTCACGGTGACGGCACCGTCGGCAACCTTGATGTCGACGCCACTCGGGATGGCGATGGGCGACTTACCGATTCGAGACATGACGGATCTTCTTTCTCACCACACGTAGCAGAGGACCTCGCCGCCCACCTTGCGCTTGCGCGCTTCGCGGTCGGTCATGAGGCCGTGGCTGGTGGACAGGACTGCGACTCCGAGGCCGCCGAGCACGCGCGGCACCTCGGCGCCCTTGCGGTAGATCCGCAGGCCGGGGGTCGAGATGCGACGCAGGCCGCTGATGGTGCGCTTGCGGTCGTTCGAGTACTTCATCGAGATGGTGAGCACGTCGCCGGGACCGGAGGTGGCCGGTGCCACCTTGAACCCGTTGATGTAGCCCTCCTTCTCGAGGATCTTCGCAAGAGCGACCTTCTGCTTCGAAGCGGGCATGCGCACCTCGTCGTGCATCGCCGTATTGGCGTTGCGGATGCGGGTGAGCATGTCGGCGATGGGATCAGTGAGCATCGTGCCTCCTCACCAACTGGCCTTGGTGACGCCGGGGATCTCGCCGGCGTGTGCCATCTCTCGCAGGCACACGCGGCACAGACCGAACTTGCGGAACACCGAACGAGACCGGCCGCAGCGGCGGCAGCGGGTGTAGCCGCGCACCTTGAACTTGGGCGTCGCGTTCGACTTGTTGATCAATGACTTCTTTGCCATCTCGGTGCCTCTCGCTTACTTCTTCTTCGCCGCGGACTTGGCAGGTGCGCCCTTGCCGCCGCGCGCCGGGCCGCGGCGCTTCTTCGGCGTGGGAGCACCCGACTCGGTGCCGCGCTTGAACGGGAAGCCGAACGCATCGAGGAGGGCCTTGCCCTGCTCGTTGGTCTCGGCGGTGGTGACGATGGTGATGTCCATGCCGCGCGGCGCGTCGATCTTGTCGTACTCGATCTCGGGGAACACGGTCTGCTCGGCGAGGCCGAAGGTGTAGTTGCCGCGGCCGTCCCAGCTGTTGGCCGGCAGGCCGCGGAAGTCGCGGATACGCGGGATGGCCACGGCGATGAGACGGTCGAGGAACTCCCACAGGCGGTCGCCGCGCAGGGTGACCTTGCAGCCGATCGCCTGGTTCTCGCGGAGCTTGAACCCGGCGATGCTGTCCTTGGCCTTCGTGATCACCGGCTTCTGGCCGCTGATCTTGATGAGGTCGGAGACAGCGCCCTCGAGCAGCGACGGCTGCTGGGTGGCCTTGCCGACGCCCATGTTGATGACGATCTTCTCGAGCTTGGGCACCTGCATGGGGTTGGCCAGGCCGAGCTGCGACTTGAGGGCGTCGCGGATCTCGCTCTGGTACCGCTGCTTCAGGCGCGGTGCGGTGGCGGTTGCGGTGGCCATCAGATCACCTCTCCGGTGCTCTTGGCGATGCGCTGCTTGGTGCCGTCGTCGGCCACCTTGTAGCCCACGCGGGTGGTCTTGCCCTTGTGCACGAGCATCACGTTGCTCGCGTTGATCGGCATGGCGCGGTCGAGGATGCCGCCCTTGTCGGTGGCCGAGCGCGCCTTGCGGTGGCGCTTCGCCACGTTGACGCCGGTGACGATCACCTTGTTGTCGGCGGGGAAGACCTCTTCGATCTCGCCCTCGCTGCCCTTGTCCTTGCCCGCGATGACGCGGACGAGGTCGCCCTTCCTGAGCTTCATGGTCACAGCACCTCCGGGGCCAGCGACACGATGCGCATGAACTTCTTGTCGCGCAGCTCGCGGCCGACTGGGCCGAAGATGCGCGTGCCGCGCGGCGTGAGGTCGTCCTTGATGATGACGGCCGCGTTCTCGTCGAAGCGGATGTAGCTGCCGTCGGGACGGCGCTTCTCCTTCTTGGTGCGGACGACGACGCACTTGACGACGTCGCCCTTCTTCACGCCGGCACCGGGGATCGCGTCCTTTACGGTGGCGACGAAGATGTCGCCGATCGAGGCGTAGCGACGGCGAGTGCCGCCCAGCACCTTGATGACGAGCACTTCCTTGGCGCCGCTGTTGTCGGCGACGCGGAGACGGGATTCCTGCTGGATCATCGTGCAGCCTCCAGTTCGAGTGTGCGGGCCTGGGCGGTCACTTGGCGCGCTCCAGCACTTCCACGACCCGCCAGCGCTTGTTCTTGCTGAGCGGACGGGTCTCCATGACGCGGACCTTGTCGCCGATGTTGACGTCGTTGGTCTCGTCGTGCGCGTAGAGCTTCTTGGTGCGCATGACGAACTTGGCGTACTTCGGGTGGCGGACGCGCTCGATCACGGCGACGACGGCGGTCTTGTCCATCTTGTTCGACACCACGAGGCCCTCACGGACCTTGCGGCGGTTGCGCTCGGCGGACTCGCTCATCACTTGCCTCCCTCGGCGAGGGCGATCTCACGCGCCCGGATGTAACTGTTGATGCGGGCAATCTGCCGGCGGACGCGGCGGATCTCGGAGTTGCGGTCGAGCTGGCCGGTGGCGTTGCGGAAGCGCAGGTTGAGCGCCTCCTGCTTGGCGGCGCGCAGGGCCTCGACGAGGTCGGCGAGATCCATTTCCTTCAGCTGCGCGTTCACTGCGCTCTTCTTGTCGTTGCCGAGGGCCATGTCAGAACGTCTCCTCACGGGTCACGATGCGCGCCCGCATCGGCAGCTTCTGGATGGCCTTGGCCATGGCGGCCTTGGCAATCTCCTCGCTGGGGAACGACAGCTCGAAGAGGATGCGGCCGGGCTTCACGACGGCCACCCAGAACTCGGGGTTGCCCTTGCCCGAGCCCATGCGGGTCTCGGCCGGCTTCTTGGTGACGGGCTTGTCGGGGAACACGTTGATCCACACCTTGCCGCCGCGCTTGATGGCGCGGGTCATGGCGATACGGGCGGCCTCGATCTGGCGGGCGGTGAGCCAGCCCGGCTCGAGCGCCTGGATGCCGTACTCGCCGAAGGCGAGCTCGGTGCCGCCCTTTGCCATGCCGAAGGTGCGGCCGCGCTGGTGCTTGCGGTGTGCGACTTTGCGGGGCATCAACATGACGGCTCAGTCCTCCCCACGGAAGTGCGGGGCCTCGTGCGCTGCGCCGTGGGTGCGGCGAGCGATTTCCTCTTCCTCGTCGAGCAGCTTCTCGAGCTCGGGGTCGGCCTCCTTGACGAGCGGCGTCGCCTCGGTCTCGACCTCGTCGGCCTTGCGGCGGCCGGCCGACGACACGACGCGGCGGGGAGCAGCCGGGGCCATGCCGGCGGCCTCGCCGACGGCCATGGCGGCCTCACGCGAGATCTTGTCCTCGCCGAGCGACTTGTAGGGGACGATGTCGCCCTTGTAGATCCACACCTTCACGCCCACCCGGCCGCTCGAGGTGCGTGCCTCGCGCATGCCGTAGTCGATGTCGGCGCGCAGCGTGTGCAGCGGCACGCGGCCCTCGCGGTACCACTCGGTGCGGCTCATCTCGGCGCCGCCGAGACGGCCCGAGCACTGCACGCGGATGCCGAGCGCGCCGGCCTTCTGCGCGTTCTGCACGGCGCGCTTCATGGCGCGGCGGAAGGCGATGCGGTTGACCAGCTGGTCGGCGACACCCTGGGCGATGAGCGCTGCGTCGAGCTCAGGGCTCTTGATCTCGACGATGTTGAGCTGCACCTTCGGGTTGCCGGTGATCTGCGTGAGCAGGGCGCGCAGCTCGTCGGCCTGGGCGCCGCGGCGACCGATGACGATGCCGGGTCGGGCAGTGTGGATGTCGACGCGCACCTTTTCGCGGGTGCGCTCGATCTCAATGCGGCTCACGGCGGCCGACTCGAGCTTGCCCATCAGCGCGCGGCGGATCTTCCAGTCCTCGGTGAGGTAGTCCTTGTACTCGCGCTCGCTGAACCAGCGGCTCTTCCAGTCGGTGGTGACACCGAGGCGGAAGCCGTACGGGTTGATCTTCTGGCCCATGATCAGTTCTTCTCCTCGGCGTCGTCGCCGTCGGTCGCAGTGGCGTCGACGTCCACCTGGTCGTCGGCCGTCTCGTCGGCTTGCTCGCTGGCCGTGGCTTCGCTGGCCGTCGCCTCGCCACCTGTCTCGTCGAGAACGGTGTCGTCGAGCACGGTCTCGTCGCCAGCGGTGTCCTCGCTACCGGCGGCAGCGGCCCGCTGGCGGCTGCGCTCGACGCGGGCACGGCGGCCGGCGGCACCGCCGGCTGCGGCAGCGCGACGGCGGCCTGCCGAGGTGCGGCGGGCCTCGCGGGCCTGCACAACCTCGAGGCGATCGTCGTCGAGACGGGCCACCACCACGGTGATGTGCGTCGTGCGCTTGTTGATGCGGCCGGCGCGGCCACGGGCGCGGGGCGTGAAGCGCTTCAGCGTCGGGCCCTCGTCGGCGTAGCAGGCCAGCACGAACAGCTCGTCGGCATCCTGCTCGTCGTTGTGCACGGCGTTGGCGACGGCGCTGGCGAGCACCTTGCGCACCACGACGGCAGCCTCGCGGTCGGTGAACTGCAGCACCTCGTCGGCGCGGCGCACGGGCAGGCCGCGGATGAGGTCGAGCACGACGCGCACCTTGCTGGCCGACATGCGGATGTCGGTGGCGCGGGCCTTCGTGCCGACGCGCTCGCCGGCGACGAACTGCTTCTCGTTGAGCTTCGGACCGGTCACTTGCGCCCCTTCGTGTTCTTCTCCTGGCCGGCGTGGAACTTGAACGTGCGCGTCGGGCTGAACTCGCCGAGCTTGTGACCGACCATGCTCTCGGTGACGTACACCGGCACGTGCTTGCGACCGTCGTGCACGGCGATGGTGTGGCCGACCATGTCGGGGATGACGGTGCTGCGACGGCTCCAGGTCTTGATGACCTTGCGGTCACCGGCCTTGTTCTGCTCATCGACCTTCTTGAGCAGGTGGGCATCCACGAACGGGCCCTTCTTCAGACTGCGCGACATTTCGGCTTACCTCCGGCCCTTCGACGTGCGGCGACGGCGCACGATCAGCTGCTGCGACGGCTTGTTGACATTGCGGGTGCGCACGCCCTCGGGCTTGCCCCAGGGCGACACGGCGGGACGGCCACCCGAGGTGCGGCCCTCGCCGCCGCCGAGCGGGTGGTCGACCGGGTTCATGGCGACGCCACGGGTCTGGGGGCGAATGCCCTTCCAGCGGTTGCGGCCGGCCTTGCCCACCTTGACGAGCTCGTGCTCGCTGTTACCCACCTCGCCCACCGTGGCACGGCAGTCGATGAGCACGCGGCGCATCTCGGTGCTCGGCAGGCGCAGGGTGGCGAACTCGCCTTCCTTCGCGACCAGCTGCACGGCCATGCCGGCCGAGCGGCCGAGCTTGCCGCCCTGGCCGGGGCGCAGCTCGACGTTGTGCACCGTGGTGCCGACGGGGATGTAGCGCAGCGGCAGCGCGTTGCCGGGCTTGATGTCGGCGTGCTGGCCGCTGGCGACATGTGCGCCGACCTCGAGGCCCTTCGGGGCGAGGATGTAGGCCTTCTCGCCGTCGGCGTAGTGCAGCAGGGCGATGCGGCACGTGCGGTTCGGGTCGTACTCGATGGCGGCGACGCGTGCGGTGACGTCGTCCTTGGTGCGCTTGAAGTCGATGATGCGGTACTGCCGCTTGTGGCCGCCACCGCGGTGACGCGACGTCTTGCGGCCGTAGGCGTTTCGCCCGCCGCTCTTGCTGAGCGGCGACAGCAACGTCTTCTCGGGCGTGCCCTTGGTGATCTCGGAGAAGTCGGAGCTGGTCTGGAACCGGCGACCGGCGCTCGTTGGCTTGCGGATGCGAATGGCCATGGTGCGTGCCTCAGCTCTCGAACAGCGGGATCTCGTCGCCTGCGGCGAGCGTGACGATGGCGTGCTTGGCGTCGGGCTTGCTGCCCGGACGGTTGGCACGGCGGGCGCGGGTGACCTTGCCCTTGCGGTTGAGGGTGTTCACCTTCTGCACCTTCACGCCCCAGATCGCCTCGACGGCGTCGCTGATCTCGGGCTTGCTGGCGCTCGGGTGCACCTTGAACGTGTAGACGCCCTGCTCGATGAGGGCGTAGCTCTTCTCTGACACCACGGGCGCCAGGATGATGTCGCGGGGATCCTTCATGTCACTTGCCTCCTGCCGGCACGGTGGCCTTAGAGAAGACCACCCAGTCGTTGCACAGCACGTCGTATGCGTTCAACTCGGCCGCCTCGATCAGCTGCACGCTGGGCAGGTTGAGGAAGCTGCGGATGGTGTTGATGTCGTCGGTGTCGACGACGAGCAGCACCTTGCCCTCGAGGCCCAGTGCGCCGAGCGCTGCCAGGGCGTCCTTGGTCTTGGGCGCCTTGAAGCCCCACTCCTCGACGACGACAACCTTGCCCTCGGCCTGGCGGTCGCTGAGGGCCGAGGCGAGCGCGAGGCGGATCATCTTCTTGGGGGTCTTCTGGTCGTACTTGCGCGGCTTCGGGCCGAGGGCGACACCGCCGCCGCTGAAGTGCGGGGCGCGGATCGAGCCCTGGCGGGCGTTGCCGGTGCCCTTCTGCTTGAACGGCTTCTTGCCGCCGCCGCTGACCTCGGAGCGGGTCTTGGTGCTCTGCGTGCCGGCACGGCGGGCAGCGAGCTGCGCCGTGACGACCTGGTGCATCACCGGCACGTTGGGCTGGATGCCGAACAGGCTGGCGGACAGCTCGAGTGAGCCCTTGTCCTTGCCGTCGCGGCTCTTCATCGTGATGGTGGCCATGTGCTCACTTCCCCTTCACGGCATTGCGGACGATGACGACGCCGCCGTTGGGGCCCGGCACCGAGCCCTTCACCAGCAGCAGGTTGCGCTCGGGATCGGCTTCGACGACCTCGAGGTTCAGGGTGGTGACCTGCTCGTTGCCCATGTGGCCGGCCATGCGCAGGCCCTTGAACACGCGGCCCGGGAAGCTGCACGAGCCGATCGAGCCGGGAGCACGGTGGTGCTTGTGGTTGCCGTGGCTGGCGCCCTGACCGCTGAAGTTGTGGCGCTTCATCGCCCCGGCGAAGCCCTTGCCGCGGCTGACGGCGGTGACATCGACCCGCTCGCCCTGGGCAAGGGTGTCGACGCGGATCTCCTGGCCGACCTCGAAGCCGTCGACGCTGTCGAGGCGCAGCTCCACGACGCGACGGCCGGGCTCGACGCCCGCCTTGGCGAAGTGGCCGGCGTCGGGCTTGTTGAGGGTCGATGCCTTGCGCATGCCGTAGGTGACCTGCAGCGCCGTGTAGCCGTCGCGCTCGGTGGTCTTCACCTGCACGATGCGGGCCGGCTCGACGCGCAGCACGGTGACGGGCACGACCTTGTCGTCGACCCACACCTGGCTCATGGCGACTTTCTCGCCGACGATCGCTTTGAGTGCCATGGCGGCATCCCTCGTCTTGGTTCGGACCCGGCCGGAGCCGGGAATGCTGGTTACACGCAAATGCTCCGCTGGCCATGCGGCCGGCGGAGCACCGGATTCGGTTGTTGCCGTGGGGTATCGGGCGGGCCCGACCGGCACGGACTTCGATTTCGTCGCACCGTCCGGTGCGCACAAGGACGGAACGCTACCGCCCGCGCCACACCCCTGCCAACCCCCAGATCCGGCCCGAACCGCGCCATCGGGCCTCTCCTCCGGGCGCCGGTGCCCATTCGCTGGGGACTGGCGGCACGGCCGGCGGGCAGTTCATCAAGAACCGGTCAGGGAAACCTCGCTGCCAGCCACTCGGCGACGAGGGTCATGGCCTCGCGGCGGTGACCCTCGAGGTAATGGGGGGCGCCCTGCATCTCTGTATACGTGCGGTCGGCGGCGCCGCTGGCTGCGGCGATCTCCTCGGCCTGCCACACCCGGATCTCGGTGTCTGCGGTGGGATGCACCAGCAGCGTGGGCACCGTCACCCGCGGCATGGTGTCGGCCAGCCTGGCGTGGCTGCTGAGCCCCGACCAGGTGCTCAGCCAGCCGCGGGCGGTCATCGTGCGGGCCAGGCCGCCCCGGCCGTAGTTGGCGTCGAACGGGTCGGGGAAGGCGAACAGGCTGCCCATCGGCCGGTCGTCGGGGTCGATCGACAGGTCGAGGTAGGCCGGGTCGGCCAGCGTCCGGTAGATGGTGAGGTACCTGATGAACACGGCCCGGCGGCGCTCCTCGCGCCACTCGAGCGTCTCGCTGCCCCGGTCGATCCCCCGCAGGCGCCGGCCGGCCTCGGCCGAGGCGGCGAGACTGGCCGTGGCGATGGCGTCGATGCGCGCCACCCGCTCGACCTGCGCAGCGCGGTAGCGCGTCAGCCACTCGGGGTCGTAGCGGCACGGCTCGGGCCATGGCCGCCAGCCGTTGTCGGGGTGGTACATGTCGAGTTCGGGCACGGTGCTGAACGGGTCATCCTCGTCGGCAACGCTCGGGTCGATCACCTGCAGCATGAACACACCCTCGCCGGGATGGGCAGCCAGCCCCACCCAGCCGTCGCCGATGCCCAGTTCGGCGTGGGCCAGCGCCATCAGGCTGCCGCCGCCCGAGTTGCCGAGCAGCACCACCGACTCGGCGCCGCGGCGAACCATCTCGTCGTAGGCGGTCTGCACGTCGACGATGCACTGCTCGTGCAGGCAGTCGGTGTCGTTGTTCATGTAGCGGGTGCCGAAGCCCAGCACGGCGTAGCCGGCGGCGGCCAGCAGCGGGCAGGCGTAGTGCACGCTGAAGTCGCCGCGCGGGTGGGTGAGGATCACCGCCGTGCGCCACTTCTTCCCGCCGGGCGGCGTCCACAGCAGGCCGCGCACCAGTCCGCCGTCGGGCGAGACCAGCCGGATCGACTCGCGCGGAATCTCGACACCCGGATCGTCCTCGGGCAGCGGCCAGTATCCGAGGCCGAAGGGCCGGTGCCCACCAAGGTGCACGTCGAGGTCGCGCATGGCCGAACCCTACGCCCCGCCACGCCACGCCCCGGCTGCCCCGGCTTCTAGCGCGACCTCACGTCGCCCGCACGACAGGCCAGGGAATCACAGAGCCCGCTGCGTCCCTTGCGGGCTGCAGCGGGCTCGTCGTGACGATGCCGGTCATGTGCTGCGGGCGGGCCCGCTGCAGTGGTCGGTCAGCTGTTCTGGATCTTGATCTCGATGTCGACGCCGGCCGGCAGTTCGATGCGCTGCAGGCTGTCGATCGTCTTCGGGTTCGGATCGACGATGGCGATGAGGCGCTTGTGCACGCGCATCTCGAAGTGCTCGCGAGAGTCCTTGTCGATGTGCGGTCCGCGGATCACCGTGTAGCGGTGCTTGTCGGTGGGCAGCGGGATGGGGCCGCGCACCGTCGCATTCGTGCGGGTCACCGTCTCGACGATCTTGCGGGTCGACTGGTCGATGATCTCGTGGTCGAACGCCTTCAGGCGGATTCGGATGCTCTGGGCCATGGTGTGGTCGTTCTCCTCGGATCAGTCAGTGGTCGGATCGGTGTCGATCAGATCACTTGGTGATCTTGGTGACTCGGCCGGCGCCGACGGTGCGGCCGCCCTCGCGGATCGCGAACCGCAGCCCCTCGTCCATCGCGATCGGCTTGCCCAGCTCGACCTGGATCGTGATGTTGTCGCCCGGCATCACCATC
>JBJTRF010000244.1:0-4153 GCA_046076025.1 Ilumatobacteraceae bacterium | reverse complement strand
CTCGGGGGTGACGACGTCCATGATGACGCCGCCCTTCAGCATCTCGGCAAGGCCCCGCTTGACCTCATAGGTACCAGTGGCGCGCGACGAACGGTCGGTCATGGCGGTGAGCGTATCCGAGGGGCCGCGTCAGGACACTGCCGAGAACGTGCTGGCCTTTGCCAGTTCGACCCACGTGCGGCCCGGCGTCAGCAGGATCGGCGAGCCGTCGTCGGCCAGCAGCTGGATCGGCGACAGGCGGTCGGACCTCGACCAGATGCCGCGGATCAGCACGCCGCCCGTGAACACGAACACCTCGCCCGACCCGATCGTCTGCGCCTCGGGACTGCGGTTGTCGGCGGGACTGGGCCGGTACTGCACCACCATGACGATGACGTTGTTGGTCGAGATCGGGCCGGACAGTGCGTCCTCGTGCGCCACGCCGCCGTTGGTGCGCCAGTAGCGGCCGGTCGAGGCGTCGTAGGTCCACTCGATCGCCAGGCCCTCCATCGTCCCCTCGATGCGCGTGGCCGGGTTGCCGACGGCGGCCGTCCCGGCTGGGCGGAACCTGAACTGCGGGGGCGGCGGCACGGCATCGTCGGGGGCGAGCAGCCATGCGCCCGATGTGGTGGCGAACAGGTCGTGCGGCGCCGGTCGGGCGTCGTCGCGGTAGAAGCCGACGGTGTCGTAGATCGACTGCCGCAGCCCGCTGAGCTCGATCAGGTCGCTGTCCTCGATGGCGTCGGTGACGGCGTCGTTGCCGCCGCTCCATACGAACAGCGGACGGAGGAACGACCCGAGCAGGTCGATGTCCTGCGTGCGGCCCGAGCGGATCGGCCCCACGGGGTCGGCGCCGCCGCTGTGGAACACGGCCGCGAATCGAGTCTGCACCTCGACGATCTCCTCGAACACGATGTCGGCCTCGTTGAGGCCGCTCTGCGGGCGGGCCCGCTCGTTGTTGTCGATCTTCACCACGAGCGCCGGGCGTGCCGCAGCCGTGGCATCGGTGGCCGGCAGTCCGGTGAGCGGGTACACGGGCCCGGTCCAGGCCTCGGTCGAGGCCGGGGCAGTGGACGCTGCCGTCGACGGCTGTGTTGCGGCGACCGAGCCGCTGGTGACTGGTACCGACGTCGGGGACGACGTGCCGCTGCCGCCACATGCCGCTACTGCGCCGAGGCCGGCCACCACCATCGCCAGGGCTCGGCGGCTCACAGTTCCCTCAGCAGGGCGATGCGCTCCTCGAGCGGAGGATGGGTGTTGAACATGCGATTCCAGAACCCCAGCCGGCCGTGGTCGGCGACACCGGCCATCGGCTGCTCGATCCACATGTGCGCCGTCGCCGTGGTGGCCGAGTGCGTAGCGGTGGTGTCGGCCTGCAGTTTCTCGAGCGCTGAGATGAGGCCAGGCGGGTAGCGCGTCATCTGGCAGGCGCTGACGTCGGCGAGCGTCTCGCGTCGGCGGCTGACGGCAGCCTGCATCGCCTTGGCGGCGATCGGCGACAGCAGCAGCAGCACGAATCCGACGAGCGCCAGCGGATTCGATCCGTTCGAGTGGTCGCCCGAGCGGCGCTCGCGGCCGCCGTTCCACCACGCCATGCGGATGCCGATGTTGCTGAGCAGCGCCACCGTGCCGACGAGCGTGACCGCCAGCGTGCTGACGAGGATGTCGTAGTTGCGGATGTGCGACAGTTCGTGGGCCACCACGCCCTCGAGCTCGACCCGGTTCATCGTGTCGAGCAGCCCGGTGGTGACGGCGATCGCCGCGTGCTTCGGGTCGCGGCCGGTGGCGAACGCATTGGGGGCCGGGTCGTCGATGACGTACACCCCTGGCTTGGGGAGGCCGCTGGCGAGGCACAGCCCTTCGACGAGGTTGTGCAGCCGCTGGTACTCGACCGGGTCGGCGGGCCGCGCCCGACTCACTGCGAGGGCGATCTTGTCGGCCTTCCAGTACGAGCCGAACGCCATCGCGGCGCTGATGCCGAGCGCCACCAGCGTGGCGGTGGTGCCGTTGCCGAGCAGCAGGCCGAACGCGCCGCCGACGAGCGTGACGACGACGACGAATCCGGCGATCAGGAGTACGGAGCGGCGCTTGTTGGCGCGGACGAGCTCGAACATGGAGTCAGAACTGGACCTTCGGGACCTCGCGCGATGCATCGTCGGTCTCGAAGTACTGGCGCTCGGTGAAGTTGAACATCTTGCCGATCACGAGCGTCGGGAACACGTGGAGGCGGTTGTTGTACGACAGGACGCTGTCGTTGTAGAACTGCCGCGCATAGGCGACGCGGCCCTCGGTGGCCGTCAGTTCTTCCTGCAGTGCGAGGAAGTTCTGGTTGGCCTTCAGGTCGGGGTAGCGCTCGCTGAGCGCGAACAGCTGGCGCAGGGCGCCGGTGAGGGCATTCGACGGCTCGGCCTGCCCCTGCGGGGTGGACGGCGCCGCCATCGCCGAGTTGCGGGCGTTGATGACGGCCTCGAGCGTCTGGCGCTCGTGGGCGGCGTAGCCCTTCACGGTCTCGACGAGGTTGGGCACCAGGTCGATGCGGCGCTTCAGCTGCACGTCGATCTGCGACCAGGCGTTGTCGACCTGGTTGCGGGCCCGGACGAGGCCGTTGTACGAGAACACGACGAACAGCGCCAGCAGGACGACGATGGCGAGGATCACCCAGCCCATGGAGCACTCCGGGGTTCGGGGCGCCGGTGGCGCCGTTACCTGCTCATCATACGTGTGCGCCACCGGCGAAGGGGCGACGGCGGCCGCAGCGAGAGCCACTCTGAGCGAGTAGTGCCGGTCGGCAGCATCCGCCGGTACCGCTCGACGTACCGGTCGGCCAGGGCGCGCATCGAGTAGTCGTCCGCCCGCCGGCTGCCGGCCTCGACGAGGCGCTTCGACAGGGCGTGATCGTCGAGCAGTCGGCGCAGCGCGCCTGCGAGCGCATCGGCATCGCCGGGCGGCACCAGCAGCGCGTCGACCTCGTCGGTGGCCACATTGCGGTACCCGTCGAGGCCGCTGGCGGCGATGGCGGTGCCGGCAGCCATTGCCTCGATGAGCACGACGCCGAACGACTCGCCGTGCAGCGACGGGGCGCAGAACACGTCGGCACCCTTGAGGCGGGCGATCTTGTCGGCGTCGCTGAGCCTGCCGAGCCATTCGATCCGCCGGTCGCCGGCGGTGGCGGCGCGCAGCCGCTCGGTGTCGGGGCCGGTGCTGGCCACCCAGAGCCGGACGTCGGCGGGCAGGTGCGCCATCGCCGCGATCAGCACGTCGAGGCCCTTGCGCTCCTCGTGGCGGCCGCAGAAGAAGATGGTGGGGCCAGTGGTTGGCCAGGCCGGCGAGGCGCGGTACTCATCCAGCTCGACGCCGTTGAAGAGGACGTCGTACTGGCCGCCGATCGCCGCCTGCACGAGGGCGAGCGCGTCCTTCGAGACCACCACCCTGTCGTCGAGATTCTCTGCGGCGCGGCGAATGAGGCCGTTCAGGTAGCGGTAGCTCGCGCTGACGCCGGCCGCGTGGAAGGTGCCAATGATCGGGGCGGTGTGCATCAGCAGCGCCGTCTGGGTGGGCCCCGGCACGAAGGGCTCGTGCAGGTGCAGCACGTCGAATTGCTCTTCGACGAGCACGCGCATCGTGCGCAGCGCGGCGGCCGGGTCGGGCGCGAGCGGCGCGATCGAGCCGTTGGCCGACGTGGGCAGGCTGTTGCCGAGCGGCGTGACGAACGTGGCGGGCGGCGGCCCGTCGCATGGCCCGAGCACGCGGGCCTCGATGCCGCGGCGTCGCAGTTTGCGGGCGAGGCCGAGCACCTGTGCCTGCACGCCGCCCGGTACCGACAGGCTGTACGGGCACACCATCCCCACCCGCAGGAGGCGGCGGTCGGCGGTCATGGCGTCAGGCGCTGCTGTCAGAACAGTCGCGCCGTGAGCTTCTTGCGATAGGCGGCGGTGCGCGGATCGAGCGGGCCCATCAGCTCGAGGATGTCGACGAACTGCTGGCGGGCATCCTCGTCGGCCTTCACGCGCTCGAGCAGCGCCGTCAGCGTGGCGTCGTGGTCGTCGTCAGGTGCGAGTGCCGTGCGCGCCTTCGCCGCGGCGTGCCGCGTGCGCTCGGTCTCGGGTATCCGCGCGAGGAACTGCAGCGCCTGGTCGTTCTCGCCGCGCGCGATGAGCAGCTCGGCGAGGCCGAC
>JBJTRF010000243.1:0-6703 GCA_046076025.1 Ilumatobacteraceae bacterium | reverse complement strand
GGCATGTCGTGGGCTCGACCCCACGATCTTCTACCCCGACGATGACGACGAGGCCATCGATGCCAAGGAAGTCTGCGCCGAGTGCGGCGTGCGAGTCGCCTGTCTCGAGTATGCGCTCTCCATCCGCGAGAAGGCGGGGGTCTGGGGCGGCGCCACCGAGCGCGAGCGGCGACGCATGATCCGCCAGCGCCGCCGCAGCGCGTGAGCCTCGACGACCTGGGCGGCTGGCCGGCGCTGCTCACCGATCTCCTCGAACGCCGCGACCTTCCCGCTGCGCATGCCCGCACCGCGATGGCAACCATCCTCGCCGGCGAGGCGACCTCGGCTCAGCTGATCGGCTTCATTGTCGCGCTGAAGGCCAAGGGCGAGACTCCTGAAGAGATCTCGGGCCTGCTCGACGCGGTCCTGTCGGCCGCCACCATCGTCGAGCTGCCCGACGACGTCCGCGACGGCGCCATCGACATCGTCGGCACGGGCGGCGACCGCAGTGCCAGCATCAACGTCAGCACGATGGCAGCCCTGGTAGTCGCCGGTGCCGGCGTGCCGGTGTGCAAGCACGGTGCCCGGGCGGCAAGCTCGAGGTGCGGAACTGCCGACGTGCTCGAGGCGCTGGGCGTTGCCGTCGAGCTGCCGCCGGAGGGTGTGCTGCGCTGCGTGCTCGAGGCCGGCATGGGCTTCTGCCACGCGCCCCGCTACCACCCTGCCTTCAGGTTCGCTGCGCCCAGCCGCCGCGAGATCGGCATCTCCACCGTGTTCAACCTGCTCGGCCCGATGGCCAATCCCGGCCGTGTCCGCCGACAGCTCATCGGCGTTGCCAATCCGGCCGTCGCCGAGCGGATGCTGGCGTCGCTGCGCCTCCACGGCTCGACCCGCGCCTGGGTGGTGCACGGCAACGGCCTCGACGAGCTCACCACCACGGGCACGTCCAGCGTGCTCGCCCTCGAGGACGACATCGTGCGCCACTTCACCGTCGACCCCGTTGCGCTCGGCCTTGCCCCGGCGATCATCGACGAACTCGTGGGCGGCACGCCCGACGAGAACGCCGAGTACGTGCGCCGCGTGCTCGACGGCAGCCACGGCCCGCATCGCAACATCGTCGTGCTCAACGCAGCGGCAGCCCTCGTGGTGGCCGGCGTGGCCGACAGCCTCGAGCAGGGGCTGGCAGCCGCAACGGCCTCGATCGACAGCGGTGCGGCCGCCGGCGCGCTCGGCCGACTCGTCGAGGTGTCGCAGGCCGCCGCTGCGGAGCTCGGGCGATGACCGTCAGGGTTCCCTCCTCGTCGGCCAACCTCGGGCCCGGATTCGACACGCTGGGCATGGCGCTCACCCTGCATGCCGAACTGGGCGTCGTGGGCACCGATCCGGTCGGCGACGACGTCCCGGCGCTCGAGATCGACGACGCCCATCCCGCCACGATCGCCTTCCGCCGCGGTGGCGGCGAGGGCAGGCTGTGGCTGCACTGCCCGATTCCTGCTGGCCGGGGGATGGGCTTCAGCGGCGCCGTGCGCGTTGCCGGGCTGGTCGCCGCGCACGCACAGCAGCACGGCGACAGTCCCGAGGTGCTTGAGGCGGCAATGCCGGCCCTGCTGGATGCCGCATCGGATCTCGAAGGCCATGCCGACAACGTGGCGGCATCGCTGTACGGCGGGGTTGTGGCGACTGCCGGCGGACGCGCAGTGCGCGTGCCGATGTCGTTCGACCCGGCGATGGTGATGTGGGTGCCGTCGTTCACGACGTCGACCAACGAGTCGCGGGGGAAGTTGCCAGCCGCCGTGCCGCTGGCCGACGTCGTCTTCAACCTCGGGCGCACGGCGCTGCTGGTGGCCGCGCTTGCGGCAGGCGACATCGGTGCCCTGCGCGAGGCCACCCGCGACCGACTGCACCAGGACATCAGGCTCACGCAGGCCGAGCCGTCGCGGCGCGCACTCGAGGCAGCCCTCGAGGCCGGTGCCTGGGCAAGTTGGCTGAGCGGCTCGGGCCCCACCGTGGCGGCGATGTGCAGCATCGACGCGGCCGAGTCGATCGCCGCAGCGCTACCTGCCGACGGCCATGCCAAGGTGCTGCGCATCGATCACGCCGGCGCGGTGATCGAGACCCCCTGACAGCCGTCGACGTCGTCGAGGCTGTCGACGACACGCACCCTGGTGCTGGGCAGTGAGTAGCCGCCGCTGCACCACAGCAGTCTGAGCCGGTCGCCGGCACGCTCGAGCGCCCTGCTGAGGCACCACGTCTCGTCGGCGGCGGCAGCCGGGAGCGGCGCAGGGTAGGGGTCGACGAGCGGTGGCGGTAGGTCGAGGCCGGTGTCGAGCTGTCCGTCGGGCTGCGCCGACACGAGCACGCCGTCGCGCACGTGCAGCACCGTGTCGCCGAGGCGCACGCCGAGGTCGCCGGCGGCGCGGAGCCGGTCGGCCTGCTGCTGGCGCGAGAGCGCCGCCGCAAAGGCGTGGGCGCGGTCGCGTGCCAGGGCGGCCTCCTCGTAGCGCTGCTCGGCGGCGAGCTTGGCCACGCGTGCCCACAGCGGGACGAGCACGAGGTCGGGGTCGGTGGTGAGTGCTGCCGTCACCTGCGCCACGGCCAGCCAGTGGCGGCGCTCGTCGGCATCCGGTGCGGCGGGGCAGATGGCGACGCCGAGCACCGGCCCGTGACAGGCCGTGGCGCGGCCGCGTGCCGATGCCCGATGCGCGCAGCGCCTGATCGGGATGACGGTCTGCACCGCCTCGATGACCGCGGTGGCCGCAGCACGCGACGTGAGCGGCCCGAGGTGCACGCCGGTGGCCTGCGGCTGGCGCACCACCGACAGTCGCGGCCACGGCGCGTCGGTGTCGAGGCGCACGTAGAAGTACTTGTCCCAGGTGGTGCCGACGCGGTTGTACCGCGGCCGCAGGGCATGCAGGTAGCGCAGTTCGAGCACCTCGGCCACGAGTGCGTCGGGCGTGCTTGAGCAGTCGATGCGGCGCACCTCGCGCAGCAGCGCGCCGACCTTGCGCCGCTCGTCGCCGCCGAAGTAGCTGCGGACGCGCTGGCGGACATTGGTGGCCTTGCCCACGTACAGCACCTCGTCGTCGGCGCCGATGAACCGGTAGACACCGGGCGAGCGCGGCAGCCGCAGGGTGAGGGGCAGTTTCGACGCCTGCGGATGCGACGAGATCGCCGGCAACGCCAGCAGGTCGTCGAGGCCGAGCACGCCGAGCGAGGCGGCGCGCTCGAGGAGCACATGCAGCAGGTGCATGGTGGCCCGTGCATCGTCGAGCGCACGGTGCGTGGGCTGGTGTGCGAGCCGAAGGTGCCGTGCCAGCGTGCCGAGGCGGCAGTCGGGTGTCTCGTCGCGCAGCAGTCGCCGCGCGAGCGGCAGCGTGTCGACCACTGTGTTGGGCAGCGCATCGCGGCCCGATCGCCGCAGCGCCGTGTTGATGAAGCCGAGGTCGAATCCGACGTTGTGGCCGACGATGACGGCGTCGCCGACGAACTCTTGCAGCGTCACGAGCACCTCGGCCGGCCGAGGCGCGCTGATGACCATCGAGTCGGTGATGCCGGTGAGCAGCGTGATCTGCGGCGGGATCGCCCGTCCGGGGTTGACGAACGTGCCGAGCGTTCCAGTGACCTCGCCGCCGCGCACCTTCACGGCGCCGATCTCGGTGATGCCGTCGTCGCCCCGGTCGGTGCCGGTGGTCTCGATGTCGATCACGCAGAACTCGACGTCGACGAGGGGTGCGCCCAGCTCGTCGAGCGACCGCTGGCCCGCCGTGCTGCGGCGGGTGATGGCGGATGTACGCCGGTGGGCGGGAGGGGCGGCCACCCGTAGAGTGCAGCACGAACAGGTGTTCGTGTCAAGAACAGGCGTTCGTTGGGCGCAGGGGTAGCGTGGCGACGTGACGGCTGCGGGCATCCCGGGCGACCCTGACCCCTCGGTGGCCGACCGCGACCTTCGGTCGGCCCTGCGGCACGCCGTGCGGATGGCTGTCGTGGCGTCCAGTCGTCGCCCGCCCGGCCCGTTCCCAGCTGCGCTGAAGCGCTTCGCCAGTCAGCGGACCCTGTCGGCTGCGGCACTGTCCGCCGTGCGGGCCGCCGTGGTCGCCGACCCGGCATTCCGACGCCACCTTGCCGATACGGCCTCGGCCGACCTCGTCGACGAGACGGGCCGCCGATGGCTCGCCGGCGCCGCGAGACCGGCCGCACCTGCAGTGCCAGCGCGGCCGGCCGGATCTGGTGCAGGGTCGGCGTCGTCGAGGGCGACCGGTGCCGACGCCACCGCCAGCGAGTTGCGCGTCGAGCAGCGCCGTCGGGCAGCGGCCGAGGCTGCACGCGACCGCTCCGACTCGGCACTGGCGGCGCAGCGCGACAAGTTCGCCGCCGAGCGCGCCGTGCTGCAGCAGCGACTCGCCGACACCGATGCGGCGAGGGTTCGGGCCGAGCGCGCCGCCACCGAGGCAGCCGCCAGGGTCGCCGCGCTCGAGAAGCAGGCGGTGCAGCACGAGCGCTCCGCTGATGCGGCGGCGCAGGCCGGTCAGCGCGCATCGACGCGCATCGCCGAACTCGAGGCTGCACTCGCCGCTGCGGAGTCCGCGCGAACGGCGGCGCTCGCCGACCGCGCCCAGCGAGTCGCCGACGAGCTCGACCGCGATCGCCTGCGACTCGCGCTCAGCGCAGCGCTCGAGGCACTCGGCGACGAGGGCGCGTCGCCGACGAGTAGCACGCGCACCGGCACGTCGCCGAGGGCGTCCTCGACGCCGCGCTCGACGAAGGCGGCACCTCGGTCGACGACGCGGCGAGATCCGATCGCCATGCCGGGCGGCCGGCGGGCCGACTCGCCCGAGGGCGTCGAGCATCTCTTCCGGGTGTCCGGCGTTCGCGTCATCGTCGACGGCTACAACGTCGCGAAGCTGGGCTGGCCGTCGCTCGACCTCGAGGCCCAGCGGCGCGAGTGCATCGGTGCCCTCGAGTCGCTGGCGGCGCGGTGGGGCACCTCGATCATCGTGGTATTCGACGGTGCCGATGTCCGCGGCGCCTCGACGCGGGCCCGCCGGCTGGTCACGGTGACGTTCTCGGCGCCTGGCGTGCTGGCCGACGACGAGATCAGGGACATCGTGCGCCGCGAGCCGCCGACGCGTCCGCTGGTGGTGGTGACCGACGACCGCGAGATCCGCGACGACGTGAGGGCCGCGGGGGCCACCCCGCTGTCGAGCGGGGCGGTGCTGGCGGCACTGCGCTGATCAGCGCTGCGATGCGCGCAGAGGCCCCGTGACGGGCCCGGAAACCCTGTCACAGGGGAATGGCACCCTGAGCGCATGGAAACACCGTCGTCCCGGTCGATCACCATCTCGTGCGACACCTGCGTCATGCAGGACACGGCAGCTTGCGCCGACTGTGTCGTCACCCACCTGCTGGCACCGGCCCCGCAGGAGGGCCGCTGTAGGGATGCCGTGGTACTGAGCATCGACGAGTTGCGCGCCATGCGCCTGCTCGCCGAGCAGGGCCTCGTGCCTACGCTGCGGCATCGTGAGGCCCGCTAACCCGACTCCGCCGCCCGTCGTCGACGACGGCTACGTCGACCGCCTCGCCGCCCTCGCCCGCCAGCACGGCATCACGCACTCGGGTGTCGCTCCCGCCGAGGTGATGCACCGCGCCCGCGCCGCCATCCGGCAGCGGATCAGCGACGGCCTCGTGGCGGGCATGCAGTTCACCTTCAAGAACCCGGAGCGGTCCACCGATCCCGGCGCTGCGGTCGCCGGCGCACGGGCCGTCTTCGTGGGCGCGCTGCCGTACTTGCTCGAGGAGCCAGCACCTGGTGCGCCGTCATCCGCCGAGGACGACGCTCCTGCGAGTTCGCCGCTCGGCCGCATCGCCCGGTATGCGTGGCGCGACCACTATGCGCCGCTGCGGGCCGGCCTCGCCGACGTGGCGGCGCTCCTTCGCGCCGACGGCTTCAAGGCGGTTGCCTTCGCCGACGACAACAGCATCGTCGACCGCGAGGCTGCCTACCGTGCCGGAATCGGGTGGTTTGGCAAGAACGCCAACCTGCTCGTGCCGGGAGCCGGCAGCTGGTTCGTCCTCGGCTGCGTGGTCACCACGGCGCCGCTGCCGGTGGCGACGGCACCGGTGGCCGAGGGCTGCGGCTCGTGCACGCGCTGCATCAGCGCCTGTCCGACAGCGGCCATCGTGGCCCCGGGCGTGATCGACGCCGAGCGATGCCTCGCGTGGGTGATGCAGCGTCCGGGAATCGTGCCGCGCTCGCTGCGCGCCGCAGTGGGCGACCGCATGTACGGGTGCGACGACTGTCAGGAGGCATGCCCGCCGTCGGTGCGCCACGGGCTCCGCCACCCGCCGCCCCCGAGCGACGAGCCGCTGCGCCGCGCCGTCGACGTCGTCGGCCTGCTGTCGCTCGACGACGCAGCCCTCGAGCGCGAGTGGGGCCGCTGGTACCTCGCCGACCGCGACCCGAGGTGGGTGCGGCGAAACGCGCTGGTCGTGCTGGGCAACCCGCCGACCGACGAGTCGACGGCGACGGCGGCCCGGGCCGCCGCTGCGGTGGCCGCCCACGTCGGTCACCCCGACCCGGTGCTGCGCATCCACGCCATCTGGGCAGCGTGGCGTCGTGGCCTGCTGCATCTCGTGCCCGCCGGTGATCCGCATCCCGACGTCGCCGCCGAACTCGTCGCGCTCGCCGCCGAGCGTCCCGGGCGCGCCAACATGGGCGGGACATGAA
>JBJTRF010000242.1:0-8059 GCA_046076025.1 Ilumatobacteraceae bacterium | reverse complement strand
ATTCGTCGCGCCGAAGCGCACCGCCGTCGCCCCGAGGAAGTTGGTGCCGGTGATCACCACCGGCGTGCCACCCTGGCCAGGCCCGGAGGTCGGCGACAGCGAGCCGATGGCTGGGACCGCGTAGTAGGTGTAGTCGTTGCCGGTGCCCGTCGTCGAGTTCGTGCCGCCCGTGCCCGTCACCGTCACCTCGACCGTGCCCGCCGAACCCGCCGGCGCAGTCGCAGTGATCTGCGTCTCCGAGTTCACCGTGTACGACACCGCGTTCACCCCGCCGAACTGCACCGCCGCCGCACCCGACACCCCGTCGAAGCCCGTGCCGGTGATCACCACCGACGTCCCCGACGTCAGCGGACCACCCGCCGGCGCCACCGACGTGATCGTCGGCGCCGCCCAGTACGTGAAGTCGTTCCCCGCGCCCGCCGTCGACGACGTGCCACCAGGCGTCGTCACCGTCACGTCCACCGTGCCCGCCGAACCCGCCGGCGCCACCACCGTCAACGACGTCGCCGACAGCACGCTCACGCCCGTGCCCGCATTCGCCCCGAACGACACCGACGTCAGGCCCGACACGAAGTTCGTGCCCGTCACCGGCACCGTCGTACCCGCCAACGCCGACTTCGACGGCGCCAGCGCCGACACCGACGGCGCGTCGTAATACGTGAAATCGTCGGCGGTACCCGTGACCGACGAGGTGCCGCCAGGCGTCACCACCGAGACGTCGACCTTGCCGGCTGCCAGTGCCGGCGAGGTGACGGTGATGGAGGCGTCCGACACGCTGGTGAACAGCGCCGCAGTCGAGCCAAACCGCACCGCCGTGACGCCCAGCAGGTTGGTGCCGGTGATGGTCACCGACGTGCCGCCAGCGGTCGGGCCGACCTGGGTGGACAGCGAGCTGATGGCGGGAATGCCGAAGTAGCGGTAGTCGTTCCCCGTCCCGTCGGTCGCCGAGGTGCCGCCCGTGGCTGTGACGACGACATCGACGGTGCCGATCGAGCCGGCCGGCGCCACGACGGTGAGGCTGGTGGTGCTCGTCACGTTCACCGACGTGCCCGCCACGCCGCCGAAGGTGACCCCGGTGACCGAGTCGAAGTTGGTGCCGGTGACCGTGACCGACGTACCGCCGGCGATCGGCCCCGACGACGGCAACAGTGCCGTGACGGAGGGGGCCGCCCAGTAGGTGAAGTCGTTGGCCGTGCCCGCGATCTGGCTGGTGCCACCGGGCGTCGTCACCGTCACCTCGACCTGGCCTGCCGATGCTGCGGGCGCCACCACGGTGAGGCTGGTCGGGCCGGTGACGTTCACCGACGTGCCGGCAGCGCCGCCGAACGACACGACGGTGAGGCCCGCGACGAAGTTGGTGCCGGTGATGGTGACCGACGTACCACCCGCAGTGGCGCCGCGGTTCGGCGAGAGCGTCGTGATGGTGGGCGCGTCGTAGAAGGTGAAGTCGTCTGCCGTCGTGTTGGCCGTCGTGCCGCCGGGCGTGACCACGCGCACGTCGGCCGGCCCCGCGGGCGTCACCGCGGTGACGGCGGTGATACGCGTGTTGTCGACCACGGTGAAGCTGGCGACGTCAGTGGTGCCGAAGCGCACTGCCGTGGCGCCGAGGAGGTCGGTACCGGTGATCGTCACCGTGGTGCCGCCGGCCGAGGGACCGGTGGTCGTCGAGATGGCGGTGACCGAGGGGAAGCCGTAGTAGGTGTAGTTGTCGGCAGCGGTGTTGACGCTGGTGCCGCCGACGGCAGTGACCGAGATGTCGACGGGGCCCGCAGCACTGGCCGGCGTGGTGACGGTGATCGACGTCGTGGTCGATGCCGTCACGGTGGCGGTGGCGCCGCCGAACGTCACCGAGGTGACGTCCTGGAAGCCGGTGCCCGTGATGACGACCGTCTGGTTGCCGGCCACGGGACCAGCGGCGGGCGACACGTTGGCGATGGTCGGCACGCCCCAATAGGTGAAGTCGTTCGCCGTTCCGGTGGTCGACGACGTGCCGCCAGGTGACGTGACGGTGACCTCGACCATCCCGGCCGAGCCGGCCGGTGCCGTGGCCGTGATCTTGATGTCGCTGTCGACGGTGAAGGTGGTGGCCAGCGCATCGCCGAACTTCACCGAGGTGACGCCGAGGAAGTTGGAGCCGTTGATGACCACCTCGCGGCCGGCCTGCGCGCTGTGCGCCGGCACGATCGAGCTGACGGCCGGCTGCAGGAAGTAGCGGAAGTCGGCCTCGGTGCCGACCGGCGTAGAGGTGCCGCCGGGCGTGGTGACGGTGATGGCCACCGTGCCCGCCGCCCGAGCCGGACTGGTGACCGTGATCGAGGTATCGGAGGTGGCCGTGAAGGTGACCGCTGCCGTGGCGCCGAACGACACCGCCGTGACGCCCAGCAGGTTTTGCCCGGTGATGGTCACCGAGGTGCCGCCGGTGGTGGGGCCCGCCGTCGGGCTGACGGTGCCGACCACCGGCATCGCGAAGTAGCGATAGTCGTTGCCGGTGCCCGCCGTCAGCGAGGTGCCGCCGATACCGGTGACCTCGACCTGCACGGTGCCGGCGCCGGTGGTCGATGCCGGCACCGTGGCAGTGATCTCGGTCTCGGACTTCACGACCACGTTGGTCGCCGCCACGCCGCCGAACGTGACACCGGTGGCGACGTTCACGTCGACGAAGTTCGATCCGATGATCGTCACCGGCGTGCCGCCGGCAACGGGCCCGGATGCGGGCGTGACCGAGTCGACCACGGGCAGGCCGACGAAGCGGAACTCGTCGCCGTCCCCCGCCGTGGATGACGTGCCGCCCGGCGTGGTGACCGACACCTGCACCGTGCCGGCCGGCCGCGTCGGCGTGGTCACCGTGATGGACGTGTCGGAAGTGGCATTGAACGTGGAGGCCAGCGTGCCGCCGAAGCTGACGGCCGTGACGCCCAGCAGGTTCTGGCCGGTGATCGTCACCACGGTGCCGCCGAGCGGTCCGCGCGAGGGTGCCACTGCCGTCACCGCCGGGATCTCGAAGTAGGTGTAGTCGTTGTCGGTGCCGACGGCCGACGTGGTGCCGCCGGGCGTGGCCACGGTGACGCTGATGGTGCCCTTGGCGTTGGCCGGCGCAGTGACGGTGAGCGATGTCTCGCTCGAGGCGGTGACGGTGGCCGTGGCGGTGCCGAACTTCACGGCGGTGACGCCGAGCAGGTTCTGGCCGCCGATGACGACGGTCTGCCCGCCGGCGATCGGACCGGCGTTGGGCGACACGGTCTCCACGACCGGCATCGCGTAGTACCGGAAGTCGTTGGCCGTGCCGGTGGGCGACGACGCACCGCCCACGCCGGTGACCACCACGTCGACGATGCCGGCACCCGACACCGAGGCCGGCACCGTGGCGGTGATCTGCGACTCGGTGTCGACCACCACTCCGGTTGCGGCGATGCCGCCCACCGTGACGCCGGTGAGGACGTCCACGCCCACGAAGTTGGTGCCGGTGATCGTGACGACCGTGCCGCCGCCGACAGGGCCGACAGCTGGGTCGACGCTGGTGACCGTCGTCAGGCCCACATAGCGGAAATCGTCGTTGGCCGTGTTGGCCGACGGGCCGCCGGGCGTGGTGACGACGACGTTCACGGTGCCGGCGGCCCGTGCCGGCGCCGTGACAGTGATCGACGTGTCGGAGACTGCGCTGACGATGGTGGCTGCCGTGCCGTCGAAGGTGACCGAGGTGACACCCAGCAGGTTCTGGCCGGCAATCGTGACTGAGGTGCCGCCGAGCGGGCCACGCGACGGGGTGAGCGACGAGATCACCGGGATCGCGTAGTAGCGGTAGTTGTCGGCAGCCGTGTTCGCCGTGCTGCCGCCGACGGCGGTGACGCTGACGTCGACCTGGCCGACGGCACCGGCAGGTGTGGTGACGGTAATCGACGTGTCGGTGACGTTGACGACGCTGGCGAGGTTGTCGCCGAAGCGCACCGCCGTGACGCCGACGAACTCGGAGCCGGCGATGACGACGGTCTGCTCGCCGGCGATCGGCCCGGCGGCTGGCGTGAGCGAGTCGATCACCGGCACGTCGACGTAGCGGAAGTCGTCACCCGATCCCGTGGTCGACGAGGTGCCGCCCGCCGTGGTGACCGTGACCTGCACCGTGCCCTTCGCGAGTACCGACGGTGCCGTGGTGGTGATGGTGGTGCTGTCGACGACGGTGAAGGCAGCGCTCTCGCTGCCGAACTTCACTGCGGTCGCACCGGTGAGGTTGAGGCCCGTGATCGTGAGCGACGTACCCGACAGCGGCGCCGAGGTCTTCGAGAGCGACGACACCACCGGCAGCGCAACGTACGTGTACAGGCTGCCGGCGACAGCGTCCGACGTGCCGCCCGGCGTGGTGACGCGCACCTGCACGCCGCCAGCGGCACCCGCCGGCGCCGACAGCGTGATGGCGGTATCGCTGGCGAGGCTGAACGTGGTGATCGTGGTCGTGCCGAACAGCACCGAGGTGACGCCCTCGAGGTTGGTGCCGTTGATGGTGACCGACGTGCCGGCCGCAAGCGGGCCCGACGAGGGCGCCAGCGACGCAACGGCGGGCTTCGCGTAGTAGCGGTAGTCATTGCCGCTGCCGCTGACGGATGACGTGCCGCCGGGTGTGGTGACCGTGACCTGCACCGTGCCCTTCGTCCCGGCGGGTGCCACGGCGGTGATCACGCCCGACGCAATGGTGAACGACACCGCTGGCGACTCGCCGAACATCACCTCGGTGGCACCCGTCAGGTTGTCACCGCTGATCACCACCGACGTGCCCGCCTCCTCGGGACCGGAGGCCGGCGACAGCGACGTCACTGCCGGCACGGCGAAGTACGAGTAGTCGTTGCCGCTGCCGGCGGTCGACGACGGGCCGCCGGTGGTGGTGACGACGACGTCGACGGTGCCAGCTGCACCTGATGGCACGGTGGCCGTGATGGTGGAGTCGTCGTCGACCGTGAACGCCGCCGATGCTGCGCCGAACTTCACCGACGTCGCCCCGGTGAAGTTCGAGCCGGTGATGGTGACGGTGCCGCCGCCGGCCACCGGGCCCTTGTTGGGGTTCACCTCGCTGACCACCGGAATCGACACATAGGTGAAGGCGCTACCGGCGCCGATGTCGGACGTGCCGCCCGGGGTGGTGACTCGCACCTGCACCTCGCCGGCGGTGCCGGCGGGCGAGATCACGGTGAGCTGGGTGTCGGTGCCGCCGGGCTGCACGGAGGCGGCCGCGCTGCCGAACACCACGCCCGTGACACCAAGCAGGTTCTGGCCGGTGATCGTCACCGTCGTGCCGCCCGACACGGTGCCGCTGGCCGGCTGCAGCGAGGCGACGGCCGGGATGGCGAAGTAGCGGTAGTCGTTGGCGGTGCCGTCGGTGGATGAGGTGCCACCCAGCGCCGTGACCGTCACCTGGGCGATGCCGGCGGCGCCAGCGGCAGCAGCCGGGATCGTGGCGGTGATCTCGGTCTCCGACACCACCGTCACGCCCGTGGCGGCGACGCCGCCGAACGTCACGCCGGTCAACACGTTCACGTCGACGAAGTCGGTACCCGTGATCGTGATCGACTGGCCGCCGGCGACGGGGCCCGACGTGCGCGACAGCAACGTCACCGTCGGGGCTGCCACGTAGCGGAAGTTGTCGGCGGCGGTATTCGCAGAGATGCCGCCCGGCGTGGTGACCCGCACGTCGACCGTGCCGGCTGTCGCCCGCGACGGAGCCGTCACCGTGAGCACCGTGTCGGTGCCGCCGGCCTGGATGGCCGCGGGCGCTCCGCCGACCGTCACACTGGTGACGCCGAGCAGGTTCTCGCCATTGATCGTCACGCTTGCGCCGTCGAGCGAACTGCGGACCGGCGACAGCGACGTGATGACGGGCACGGCGTAGTACCGGAAGTCGTCGGCGGCGGTGTTGGCCGACGTGCCGGCCACGCCGATGACGCGCACGTCGATGATCCCCGCACTCGCGCGTGACGGCGCCGTGGCCGTGATCGATGTCGAGCTGTTGACGACGATCGACGTGGCGGCCACGCCATCGAAGGTGACGCCGGTCGAGGTGCTCACGCCGACGAAGTCGGTGCCCGTGATGGTGACGACAGTGCCGCCCACCACCGAGCCGACAGCGGGCGAGATCTGGTCGATCGACGGTGCGCTCGCGTACGTGAAGTCGTCGGCGGCGGTGTCGGGTGACGTGCCGCCGGGGGTGACCACGCGCACTCGTACCGTGCCGCCAGCCGACGCAGCGGGAATCGTCGCCGTGATCTGCGTGCGGCTCACCACCACGACACCCGTTGCCTCGACGTCACCGAAGAACACCGAGGCCGGGCCGGCGAAGCTGGTGCCCGTGATGGTGATCGTGCCGGTGCCGGCGATCGGGCTGTTCGCCGGCGAGATCGACGTGATCGCCGGCGCCGCCGTGGTGAAGGTGAAGTTGTCGAGCGTGCCGTTGTAGGCCGAGGTGCCGCCCAGCGCAGTCACGCTCACGTTCACCGTCGAGGCTGTGAGCGTCGATGCGGTGGTGGCCGTGATCGTGGTCGGGTTCACCACGGTGAACGTGGTGGCGTTCACGCCGCCGAACGTGACACCGGTGACCGTGTAGAAGTCGGTACCGGTGATCGTGACGCTGGTGCCGCCATCGACGGTGCCGGTGGACGGGCTGACGTCGGTGACGGTGGGCGTGGTGACGTAGGTGTACTGGCTGCCGGCACCACCAGCTGAGGGTTGGGTCGCCAGCGTGGTGACGATCACGTCGACGGTCCCGCGGGTGAGGCGCTCGGGAACGGTGACCACGATCTGCGTGGCGGTGCCCGAGACCACGGCGGCAGCGGCACCGCCGATGGTGACCGACTGCAATTCGTCGAGGTCGGTGCCGACGATGGTGACCTGGTTGCCGCCGGCGAGCAGGCCGAACGACGGCGTCACCGAGGTGACGACCGGGCGCGGGATGAAGTAGGTGTAGGTGCTGTCGGTGCCGGTGGCCGACGTGCCGCCGACGGTCCTCACCGTCACGAACACATCCGCCGCAACCACGCTGGCCGGCGCAGTGGCGGTGATCTGCGAGGCCGAGTTCACCGTGAACGTGGTGGCGGCAGTGCTACCGAACGACACCTCGAGCGCTCCGGTGAGGTTCGAGCCGTTGATCACCACCGTGGTGCCGCCGCGCCACGTGCCCGATGCCGGCGTCAGCTGGCTGACCACCGGGCGGGCGACGTAGGTGAACGTGGAGGTGCCGCCGGGTGTCGACGATCCGCCGACCGTGGTGACCACCACTGGCACGGCGCCCGCAGTGGCCCGCGACGGCGAGGTGACGGTGATCGACGTGGGCGTATTGGCGGTGACCGTGCCGGCAACGCCGTCGAAGGTGACCGACGTCGCGTTGGCGAGGTTGGAGCCCGAGATCACGACCGAGGTGCCGCCGCCGAGCGGGCCCGAGCTCGGCGACAGACCGCTGATCACCGGCACCGCTACGTACGAGTACGCCGATGCGGCCGATGCAGTGGACGTGCCGGCGATCGTGGTGACGAACACGTCGACGGTGCCCGCCACGGCCGACGCCGGCACGGTGAGGGTGAGCGACGTGGGAGACACCACGCTGACATTGGTTGCCGCTGTCGAGTTGAACCGCGCCGTGGTGCTGCCGGCAAGGAAGCCCGAACCCGACACGGTGATCGTGGCGCCGCCGGCGACCGGGCCGGCCGTCGCCGAGAGGCCAGTGACGGTGGGCTGGTCGGCATAGGTGAAGTTGTCGCCGCCGCCGGTGGTGGACGACGGTCCCCCGGCGGTGGTGACCTTCACGTCGACGACGCCGAGCGACCCAGCCGGCGAGACGATCGTCATCGAGGTCGGCGAGGTGACGTTGGGCGACAGGCCGGGCTCGGTGCCGAACAGCACCGTGGCCCCGGTGACGAAGCCGGTGCCCGTGATGGTCACCGTCGTGCCGCCGGCGATCGCCCCGAAGTTCGGGGACAGGCTCGTCACCGTCGGCGTGGGCGCCGTGTAGTCGAAGTCGTCGGCGGTGGCGCCGAGCACTCCTGCCGGCACCGAGTCGCCACCTCCGGTGGTCACCACCACG
>JBJTRF010000241.1:0-3708 GCA_046076025.1 Ilumatobacteraceae bacterium | reverse complement strand
GGTAGCCGGCGGCGCGCAGGTAGTGGGCGAACGTGGGGATCGTGCTGGCGAGGTACGCGGCGTTGTCGTAGCCGCGGGTGGCCGACGGCAGCTGGCCGGTCATCATGCAGTAGCGCGCCGGCGTGCAGAGCGGGCTGTTGGTGTAGGCGGCATCGAACACCACGCCCTCGGCGGCAAGGCGGTCGATCACCGGCGAGTGGGCGACGGCACTGCCGTAGCAGCCGAGGAAGTCGGGATTCAGCTGGTCGTACATCACGACCAGCACATTCGGCCGGGCGGCGGTCATGCCCGCATCCTGCCAGCCCTGCGGCGCCGGGAGGGCCGGGTCAGCGGCGCACGCCGCTGAGCACGACTGCCACGCGCTCGTCGTCGGCGACCTCGCCGCGGATGGCGAGCAGGCCGGCAAGCCCCGCCGAGCCGGTGTGGCTGGCATTGACGCCCGCATCGGCGTGGGCGAGTCGGTTGGCCTCGAGCACGAGATCCTCGCCCACCACCACCGGCGAGCCGTTGCCGTCCTTCATTGCCTCGAGCAGCGGCAGCCAGTCGTAGGTCTCGTCGTCGAGGATGCCGTCGGCGGCGGTGGTGCCCACGTGCTCCCACGGCCACATGCACTCGTCCCAGTGCGCGGCGGCGGCGCGAGCCCCGCCGATCGACTCGGCGCGCTGCCATGCCCGCTCGAGCGGTGCGCACGCCGACGTCTGCACGGCGTGCAGCCTCGGCATGATGCCGCCCATCTTGAAGCCGGCGGCGAGGCAGGACGCGAAGGCACCGCCGCCCACCTGCACGAACACCCTGTCGAGTGGCGGGCCGGACCCGTCCTTCATCTGGCGCGCCATCTCCCATCCGATGGTGCGGCCGCCGTCGAGGCACCAGGCGTTCTCGGTGCCCTGCACGCCGAAGGGCACGCTGCCGGCAGCGACGGCCTCGCGGAATCGCAGCACGCACGGATCGCCGGGCGGATCAGCGGCCTGGCGGGGGCAGGTGACGACGGTGGCTCCGAGCGCGTGTAGCCGGTCGAGCACGGTGTCGCCTGCTGTCGCCGGAACGAACACGTCGATTGGCCAATCGACTGCGGCGGCGAGCGTGGACGCGGCAATTGCCGCGTTGCCGCACGATGCGATGGCGAGACGCTTCCTCTCGCCGGCACTGCTCCACGGTGCCTCGCCGAGTCGCTCGAGCGTGACGAGGTGCAGCAGGATCGAGAACAGGTGCCGGGCCTTGTGGCTGCCCGCCACGTGCGCCGTCTCGTCCTTCACCCACACGCCGCCATCGGCGGCGAAGCCGAGCGCGTCGCTGAGTCCGTCGTTTCGCTCGAACGGCGTCCACACGAATCCGGTGCCCGCGACGGCGGCAACCCTGGCATCGAGGCTCCGCACGATGTCGGTGCGCTCGTCGGCCGACAGGCCCCTCGACGCGGCGAGCGCATCCCACGCCAGGTACGGGCGGAAGGCGACGAACGGATTCGGGTCGGGCGACTGTCGGAGCGGGGCGATCCCCTGCACGAGCCGCGGGGCATGGTGGCCGTCGGCGGCAGCGGCCGGGCACCGCCACGTCATCACCTCGGCAACCGGCGTGATGGCACCGCACACCGCGCACCGCCACCCGGTGACGGGTGGGTTGATGGCAGGGGTGGCAGCGCTCACGCAGCGACGCGGGAGTTGAACTCGCGGATCATCTCGTCCCAGACCGGGACGTAGCGGCGCAGCCCCTCCCAGAACGACTGGTGGCGGCGCTCCTCGAACAGCTCGAACGGCGTGCCCTGCTGCTCGACCCACGTGTAGTAGCCGAGGTTGAAGATGCGGTTGCGCTCGCGCTCGGTGAGCTCGAGCGTGTGCGCTGTCGAGACATTGGCCAGGTGCTCGCCCCACACCTGCGCAGCGTCGAGGTTGGTGAAGCCGCCGCCGAAGTCGCGGGCCTTGATCTTGTCGTACTCGCTCGGGTACAGCGCCGCGCCGTCGGTGGCCACGGTGATGATGGCGTCGTCGGCACCGAGGCCGAGCGTCTTGGCGGTGGAGATGGCGGCCAGCACGTTGCAGATCGCCGACAGCCCGAAGTGCTCGAGCGTGGCCAGCACGGCCTGCGGCACGCCACGGCGGTCTGCCAGGTGCCCGAGGCCGTCGGGGCTGCCGAACATCGCGTACAGATGATCGGTGGCGCGGTCGCTGACGGCGACCACCACGTCGGTGTTCATCACGTTGTGGATGAGCGGGATGTGCTTGTCGCCGATGCCCTGGATGTTGTGCTCGCCGAAGCCGTTCTCGAACATCGTCGGGCACTCGAGCGCCTCGACGGCGACGATGCTGGTGCCGAAGGCGCGCTTGAGGCGGTCGCCGGCGGCGATGGTGCCTGCCGAGCCGGTGGCACTGGTGAACGCCGCCAGCCGGAGATCCCGCCCCGACGACTGGCGCACGTGCTCGAACACGTGCCCGAGCGCGCGTCCGGTGACCTCGAAGTGCCCGAGGTGGTTTCCGAACTCGCAGAACTGGTTGAAGATGAAGTTGCCGGGATCCTTGGCCAGCGCGTTGCAGGCATCGTAGATCTCCTTCACGTTGCTCTCGGTGCCGACCGTGCGGATGACGTCGTCGGCCGGGTTCTCGCACCAGCGGTCGAGCCAGTCGAAGCGTTCCTTGCTCATGCCAGCTGGGAGGATGGCCACGCCGCGCGACGCCATGATGCGGCTGATGGCGATGCCGCCGCGCGCATAGTTGCCGGTGCTGGGCCATACGGCGCGATAACGGGTGGGGTCGAACTGGCCGGTGACCACGCGGGGCGCGAGGCACGAGAACGCCGCCAGCACCTTGTGGGCGGTGATCATCGGGAAGCGGTCGCCGAACACGACGATGATCGGGCTCTCGATGCCGGTGAGGCTGCTCGGCAGCACCACGTGGTCGGGCACCTCGACGCGGCTGCCGGCGAGGTCGTTGTACCAGTGCACGCGCCACAGGTTGCGCGGGTCGGGACCGTTGTGGTCGGCGTTGCCGACGAGGGCAGGGTCGATGCCCGCCGGGCCGTTCGGGTCGGCGAGCTGGGCGAAGGTGGGCAGCACGAGCCCCCGCTCGCGGAACCTGGCGACGCTGTTGGCTAGGGCCGACTCGTCGACGATCCGGTCGGCCAGGCCGAACTGGTTCTCGAGCGCGGCGCGCACCCCGTCGTGCATCGAGGCGGTCGAGGGGGCGGTCGTCATGGTCATGCGTGACAGTGTGTCAAGCGGCGGGCCCCGCCGCACACGATGTCCGCCGCCTGCCGCCCCCGGACGCCACAGCCCGGGATTCCCGAAGGCGCCGCTTTGGATATCGGTAGTCTGTCGCCGTGCCGCAGTCGGGACGGGGGCTCACGGGGGCCAAGCGCCGGATCGTCGAGCGGCTCAAGCGCGCCGACACCGCCACCGCACCCGAGATCGCCGCCGAGTTCGGTCTCACCGATACCGCCGTGCGCCAGCATCTCGAGCAGCTCGAGGCCGCCGGCCTGGTCGATCGCACCACGATGCCCGCCGCCGGGCGCGGCAGGCCGCCGGTGCACTGGCGCCTCACCGCCGCTGCCGAGGCGCACTTCGCCAACCGCCACGCCGACCTCAGCGTCGAGCTGATCGACGGCATCCGCGAATCGCTGGGCGAGGACGCCCTGCGACGCGTGCTCGACCGCCGCGCCGAGCACCAGCTCGAGGCCTATGCCGCCCAGCTGCAGCCAGTCGTCGACCTCGGCAGCCGG
>JBJTRF010000240.1:0-7798 GCA_046076025.1 Ilumatobacteraceae bacterium | reverse complement strand
GTCGGCCCTTGCCTCGATGCTCGCCGGTCGACTGCGGCGGGTGCTGTCGGCCCCGGATGGCCATGTGATCGAACTCGGGCGATCTCGGCGATTGTTCGCCGGTGCCGCACGAGATGCGGTGATGCTCGGCGACCGACGATGTCTGTGGCCCGGATGCACCACGCCAACCCACCACTGCCAATCCGACCACTCGGTCGAGTGGGCCGACGGCGGCGTCACCTCGCCGTGGAATGGCGGCCGCGCATGCATCACGCACAACGTGTTCAAGTCGGCGCACCACTACACCGTGCACCGGCGTGATGATGGCGAGTGGGACGTGCGCCGGCCCGACGGCCGGTCGATCGGCTTCGAGGCGATGGCGGGCTAGCGGCGCAGCGGCGCCATCACCTGCTCGGCGAAGCGAAGCACGTGCTCGGTGGTGCGCGGGTGCCCGAAGTCCATCACGAAGTGCTCCACGCCCCTCGCCGCGCGGTGCGCCAGCAGCTTGAGCAGTTCCTCCTACTGGGCATCGGTCTCGGGCAGCGGCTTCTCCACCGTGTTCGTCACCTCGACGTCGGCCGGGTTGCGGCCGGCGCGCTCGGCGGCGGCGTGCACGATGCCCAGGCGGCGCGCCCAGTCGTCGTCGCCGCGCCACCAGCAGTTCCACATGTCGGCGACTCGTCCCACCAGCGGCAGCCCGATCTGCTCGCCCGATGCCCCGATCAGCACCCGGGGCATGGGATCAGGCTTTGGCGGGGCTGCGGCGCCGGCGATGCGGAAATGCCGTCCTTCGAAGGTGGGCTCGTCCTCGGTCCACATCAGCCGGCAGATGGCGATCACTTCTTCCAGCTGCTCGAAGCGCACCTTCGCCGACGGGAACTCGTAGCCGTAGGCGGCGTACTCGTCGTCGCGCCAGCCGGCGCCGATGCCCAGCACGAAGCGGCCGCCCGACAGCACCTGCAGGGTGGCGGCCATCTTCGCCGTCAGTGCCGGCGGCCGGTAGCCGTGGCCCAGCACGTGATGGCACAGGGTCACGTTCGGATAGCGGGCCGCCAGCCACGTCAGCGTGGTCCATGCCTCCATGAACGGATCCGTCTTGGCGTCGAACCCGTAGAAGTGGTCGGCGATCCACAGCGAGTCGAAGTGCGGCAATGCCGTCGACAGGATGTGCTGGTCCTGGTAGACGACGATCGGCTGGTGGTCACTCCAGCGATTGCCGATGACGGGTGAGAGCCACCCGAACCTCAGCGGCTGTGTCACGCCACGAGCACGTAGAGGCGCATGTGCGCCACCACGGTGCCGCCGTCGAGGATCTCGACCGTGGCCCACGAGTGGCCCACCGCTGCCTGCTTCGGCGTGGTGGCCGTCACGGTGAGGGTGCCGGTGGAGCTGGCGCCCACTGAGCCCGACACCGTGAACGTCGCACTGCCGTACTGGTCGACCACGCGGGCCGTCAGCGTGCTGCCACCCAGGTTCTTCAGGGTCACGTAGCGGATGGTGGTCTTGCCGGCGCCGCGCTCGGAGGTGCCGAAGTTGGCACTCACCGGGCTGAGCAGTGCAGTGGCATTCACTGCGGCGTACATGTCGAGCAGGCCGGCGCCCACCAGGTTGGGGTCGTCGGCCATGTCGTCGTCGTAGTGCACCGACACGGCGCCGAGGTTGGCGGTGTTGGTGATCGCCGAGCGAACCTGCCACGGAGTCCAGCTCATGTGCTGGCCGAGCACCACGGCAGCAGCGCCGGCGAGGTGCGGGGCGGCCATCGAGGTGCCATTGAAGAAGGCGAACTCGCCGCCGGGGATCGACGACAGCACGTTCACGCCAGGCGACACCAGGTCGGGCTTGATGCGACGGTCGACGTCGGTGGGGCCCTCGCTCGAGAAGTCGGCCATCTCGTTGGCGGTGCCGTAGTCGCCGTAGTACTGCGGCCCGTTGAACGTGACATCGCCGGTGGCGGTGAGCACCACGTCGGCATCGAGCAGGTCGATCATCACGGCCGGGATGGTGCGCGTATCGGCGGCATCGCCGCCCATCACGAAGGCGCCGGGCTCGCGGTTGATGACGATCATCGCGTTGTAGCCGGCGGCCTGCACGTTGTCGGCCTTCGTGATGAAGTCGCAGGTGCCGCGGGCCACCACGGCCACCCCGCCATCGGGGTTGTTCTGCAGCCTGGTGCAGGCCTGCGACACGTCGGCGAGCTCGTCGACGCCGGCGGGGCCCTGGCCCTCGATCACGGTGATCGCTCCGAGGTTGCCGTACGACATCTCGCTGAACTCGGCCGCCACTGCCAGTGCCTCGCCGGCGCTGGTGGCGATGCTGCCCGACACGATGTGCGGCACGGTGGAGGCGCCGGCGGTGAGGCCGCGGGCGGCCATGCCGGGCGAGCCGACGGTGGAGAAGCCGGGGCCCTCGTTGCCGGCCGAGATGGCGCTCAGCATGCCGCCGCGGTCGAGGTTGTCGACGGCAATGGTGAGCAGGTCCTGAATGCCCTGCGAGCCGCCGCCGAGGCTCATGTTCACGATGTGCATGCCGTCGTTGTAGGCGGCCTCGAGCGCGTTGAGGATGTCCTCGCTGCGGGCGCTGCCCTCCTCGCCGGGGAACACGTTGTAGTTGCCCAGCAGTGCAGCCGGCGCCACGCCCGAGATGGTGTGGGGAATGGTGACGCCCTCCACCACGGCGGTGGTGCCGAAGTCGCAGGCCACCGTGCCAGCCACGTGCGTGCCGTGCGAGTCGATCGCCTCGGGCGTGTAGCGCATCACGCGGGCCCGCATGTGGAACACCTTGGCGACGATGACCTTGTTGTTGGTGAAGTTGTTCGGGCCGTCGTTGTCGCCCAGGTCGTCGAAGCAGGCGTGGTCCTGGTCGATGCCCGAGTCGATGATGCCCACCTTCACGCCCTCACCGGCGCCCTCATCGCCGTCGCCGCCCCACGACTGGACGGCGTTGATGAGCGCCAGGTCGGGATCAACCGGCTCGGACGTGTGCGGGTAGTAGAGGCCGATGTTCTCGACCCGCAGCACCTGCGGCGACTTCTGCAGGGTGGCCAGCGATGTGCCGTTCAGGCGCACGGTGACGGCGTGGACGGAGATGTCGAAGTCGCGCACGATCTGCGCCTTCGGGGCGTTGTCGCGCAGCCAGTCGCGGAATGTGTTGCGCGACGCTGACAGCAGTGCCCGGTAGTTGCGGGTCTTGGTGCCGGCGAGGTTGACGCGGTTGTTGCGGCCGCGGTCGATGGAGGCGGCGGTGGAGATGGGTGCGCCGACCAGCTGGACGATTGCCATCGTCTCGTCGCGCAGCGGCTTCTTGCCCTGGCTGGTACCGTCGGTGGCAGGGCCGCCGCCGGCGTTTGGCGCAGCGGTGGACACAGCGGCGATGCCGCCGATTCCCACCAGCAGTCCGGCAACGAGTGCGCCCGTGACAGCGACGCGACGGAATGAGTGCAGCCCCATGGATTCCCCCCAATGAGCGATGAGTGCCCGTGTTCTACCACCTCGGGCTGGTGAACCGGAATAGGGTTCGACCATGCGCCTCACGCCGACCGACCGCGATCGGCTGCTGATCTTCACCGCCGCCGAGCTGGCTCGGGCCCGGCGGGCCCGGGGCCTGCGGCTGAACGTGCCCGAGGCAACGGCGCTGATCGCCGACACGGTGTGCGAGGCGGCCCGCGACGGCAGGCGGCTGGCCGAGGCGGCGGCAGCCGGGGCTTCGGTGCTCACTGCGGCCGACGTGCTACCAGGCGTGGTCGACATCGTGCGCGAGGTGAAGGTCGAGGCCGTGTTCGACGACGGCACGCGACTCGTGGTGGTGCGCGATCCATTCGGCGGCGCCGACCAGGCGCCCGGCCTCGGCGACGACGCGCCGGGGGCGGTGGTCACGGGTCCGCCGTCGGCGCTGGCACCCGCCGCGTCGGTCACCCTCGACGTCACCAACACCTCCGAGGTGCCGGTGAGCATCACGTCGCACTTCCACTTCTTCGAGGTGAATCCCCGCCTCCGGTTCGACCGCGAGGCCGCCTACGGCATGCGCCTCGCCATCCCAGCCGGCTCGGCGCTTCGCTTCGGACCGGGCGAGACCGTGCAGGTGGCGCTCGTGCCCATCGGCGGCGAACGGGTGGCCATCGGGTTCGCCGGCCTCGTCGACGGGCCGCTCGACGCGCCCGGCGCACGGGAGCGCGCCCTCGAGCGCGCCCGCACCGAGGGCTATCTCTCATGACCGGCACCAACCACGACCGCCACCTGCAGCCGCACGACATCCTCCCCGACGACTATGCCGCCATCCACGGGCCCACTGTCGGCGACCGTGTGCGCCTCGGCGACACGTCGCTGGTCGTCGAGGTGGAGTACGACGCCCAGCGGCGCGGCGACGAGTTCATCGCCGGCTTCGGCAAGACCGCCCGCGACGGCCTGCACCTGCAGGGCGCTGCCGTGCGCGACACGTGCGATCTCGTCATCTCCAACGTGCTGCTCATCGACGCCATGCACCGCATCGGCAAGGTCAGCATCGGCATCCGCGAGGGACGCATCTGCGGTATCGGCCGCGCCGGCAACCCGCACACCCTCGATGGCGTCGATGTCGTGGTGGGCACCGGCACCACCATCATCAGCGGCGAGGGGCTCATCGCCACCGCCGGGGCGATCGACACGCACGTGCACCTGCTCTCGCCGCGCATCATGGAGGCCTCGCTCGCCGCGGGAGTGACCACCATCATCGGGCAGGAGTTCGGGCCCGTGTGGGGCGTGGGCGTCAACTCGCCGTGGGCGCTGCGCCACGCGTTCAGGGCATTCGACGCGTGGCCGGTGAATATCGGCTTCCTGGCACGCGGCTCGTCGTCGGTGGCGGCGCCACTGGTGGAGGCACTCGCCGAGGGCGGCGCATGCGGGTTCAAGGTGCACGAGGACATGGGCGCCCACACGCGGGCACTCGACACCGCGCTCGCCGTCGCCGAGGAGCACGACGTGCAGGTGGCGCTCCACACCGACGGCCTCAACGAGTGCCTCAGCGTCGCCGACACGCTGCGCGTGCTCGACGGCCGCACCATCCACGCATTTCACATCGAGGGCTGCGGCGGCGGCCACGTACCCGACGTGCTGCGGCTCGCCGGCGTGCCCAACGTGCTCGGCAGCAGCACCAATCCCACGCTGCCGTTCGGGCGCGATGCGCTCGATGAGCACTACGAGATGATCTTCGCCGCCCACGGGCTGAACCACCACTCGCACAGCGACCACCACCTCGTGCGCGACCGCATCCGCGGCGGCACGATGGGCGCCGAGGGCGTGCTGCACGACATGGGCGTGATCGGCATCACCTCCAGCGACGCGCAGGGCATGGGACGCGCTGGCGAGACGGTGCGTCGCACGTTCCAGCTGGCGGCGCGGATGAAGGACGCCGGGCTGATCACCCGCCACGACAACGACCGGGTGCGCCAGTACATCGCCAAGCTCACGATCAACCCGGCGATCGCCCATGGGCTGTCGGGCGAGATCGGCTCGGTCGAGGTGGGCAAGGTGGCCGACATCGTGCTGTGGCGCCCCGATCACTTCGGGGCCAAGCCGCAGCTGGTGCTGAAGTCGGGCTTCCCGGCATACGGCGTCACCGGCGACCCGAACGCCACCACCGACTCGTGCGAGCCGCTGGTGCTCGGCCCGCAGTTCGGCTCGCACGGTGCCACCGCCGCCGACCTGTCGATCGCGTTCGTGTCGGGCGCGGCCGCGCAGTCGGGCGACGACACGATGGCCACGTCGCGCCGGCGTGTGGCGGTGCGCGGCACGCGGGGCATCGGGCCGGCCAACCTGGTGCACAACGACCGGCTCGGCAGCGTCGAGGTGGATCCGGCAACGGGCTCGGTGTCGTTCGACGGCGAGCGCGTCTACGTCGATCCGGTCGACCAGGTGCCGCTCAGTAGGTTGTACTTCCTATGAGCACGCCGCGCGCCGAGGGCTTCGCCATGCCGCCCGAGTGGGTGCCGCACACCCGCACGTGGATGGGGTTCCCGACGTCGAACCAGGCGTTCAGCGAAGGAGAGCAGCTCGACTACTACCGCCGCGTGTGGATCGGCGTCACCAATGCCATCGCCCGCTTCGAGCCGGTGTCGCTGGTGTGCAACATCGGCGAGGGCGATGCGGCACGGCGCATGATCGATGCCGACGTGGCGTCGCAGGTCGAGGTGCACGAGACGCACATCGACGACGCCTGGGCTCGCGACAGCGGTCCCACGTTCCTCGTGCATCCCGACGGCCGCCTCGGTGCCACTCACTGGCGGTTCAACGCGTGGGGCAATGCCGGCTACTCGAGATTCGACGACGAGCAGCACGTGGGCGCGTTCATGGCCGGCCTGGCCGGGGCCGAGATCTTCAGCTCGCCGATGGTGAACGAGGGCGGCGGCATTCATGTCGACGGCCGCGGCACGGTGATGGCCACCACCACCGTGCAGCTCGATCCGGGCCGCAACCCGACGATGAACCACGAGTCGGTCGAGGCCGAGCTGCGCGCCTACCTGGGCATCACGTCCACGGTGTGGCTGCCGCGCGGCCTCACCAAGGACTACGACCGCTTCGGCACCCGCGGGCATGTCGACATCGTCGCCTGTTTCACGCCCACCGGGCCGGTGCTGGCCCACTCGCAGCGCGACCCTGCGCACCCCGACTACGAGGTGTGCCGCGAGAACCTCGGCATCCTGCGCGCGTCGCGCCACGCCGATGGCACGCCGTTCGAGGTGATCGAAGTGCCGGCGCCGCAGCAGGTGGAAGCCGATGGCGACATCGTCGACTGGAGCTACATCAACCACTACGTGTGCAACGGCGCCGTCATCCTGTGCACGTTCGACGACCCGCACGACGACGAGGTGTTCGACATCATGGCGAAGGCCTATCCGGGCCGCGAGATCGTCGGGTACGACGCCCGCGACATCTTCGCCTGCGGCGGCGGCATCCACTGCATCACGCAGCAGCAGCCGGCTGCACGCAGCTAGAGGCTCGTCACCAGCGACACGCCGGGGGTGGCGAAGCGGCCCATGGCGGGCAGCGCAGCCGGCACGTCGTCGAGCGTCAGCCGCTGGCGCACCACGGCGGTGGGATCGATACGCCCGTCGGCCACCATCGCCAGCACCTGCGGAATGCGCGATGCCGACAGGCCGTGCACGCCCAGCACCTCGAGCTCGTCGCGGATGACCCGCGACACGGGGAAGTCGGCCGTGGGCGCGGGAAAGAGGCCGATCTGCACATGGCGGCCGAGCGGGCGCAGGCAGCGCACCGAGTTGGCCGCAGTGGTGGCATGGCCGAGGCACTCGACCGACACGTGGGCGCCGCCGGCCAGCTCGTGCACCGCCTCATCGACCGCATCCACTCGGCGCGCATCCAGCAGGTCGTCGGCGCCCACCGACCGGGCGAGGGCCAGCGCCTCGGGCGACACGTCGACGGCGATCACCCGCGCGCCCATCGCGCGGCCGAAGGCAATGGCGGCAAGGCCGACGCCGCCGCAGCCGTGCACGGCAAGCACCTCGCCCGCAGCGAGGCGGCCCTGCTCGATCACGCCGCGGTAGGCGGTGCTGACGCGGCAGCCCACCAGCGCCGCTGCCTCGTCGGAGACGGCGTCGGGCACGTGTACCGCGTTCACGTCGGCAAACGGAATGGTGGTGAGCTGCGCGAACGCGCCCCACCTGGTGAAGCCGGGCTGCTCCTGGCGGCGGCACACCTGGTGCTGGCCGGCCCGGCACGGCTCGCACTCGCCGCAGCCGCACACGAACGGCACCATGATGCGGTCGCCGACGCGCACGCGCTGCACGCCGGCGCCCACGGCCACCACCCGGCCGACGAACTCGTGGCCG
>JBJTRF010000239.1:0-4262 GCA_046076025.1 Ilumatobacteraceae bacterium | reverse complement strand
CCGTTCAGCAGCTACTTCAGCGGCAACACCGTGCAGATCTGCCCGGTGGGAGCGCTCACTGCGTCGCCGTATCGATTCAAGGCGCGGCCGTGGGACCTCGTGCAGGAGGAGAGCACCTGCACCACTTGCGCGGTGGGATGTCGCACGGTCGTGCAGTCGAGCCGCAACGAAATGCTTCGCTACATGGGTGTCGACAGCGACCCGGTGAACCACGGGTGGCTGTGCGATCGCGGCCGCTTCAACTTCGAGTCGGCCAAGAGCGACCAGCGGGTGCTGCAGCCGATGCTGCGCTCGGGCGACGGCCTCGAGCCAGCGTCGTGGTCGGCTGCCATCACCGCTGCAGCACGGTGCATCGCCGAGGCGCGTGCCGAGGGCGGTGCCGGCTCGGTCGCCGTCATCGGCGGCTCGCGCGGCACCAACGAGGATGCGTTCGCATGGGCGCGTCTCGCGCACGAGGTGATCGGCACGCCGCACGTCTATGCGCAGATGGCCGACGGGCTTCCCAACGGAATGCTCGGCCTGCCTCGCGCCACGATCGACGACGCGGCGGGTGCCTCCACCATCGTGCTGTTGGCGCCCGACCTGAAAGAAGAGCTGCCGGTGCTGTACCTGCGGCTCCGCGACGCGGCGGCCTCGAAGCGCAGCCGCATCATCGAGCTGTCGCCGCGGCCGTCGGGCCTGACGCCGTATGCGTGGCATCGCGTTGCCTACGAGCCCGGCGCCCAGGTTGCGGCCGTACGCGACGCCCTCTCCGATCCGCAGATAGCCGCCCAGCTCGCCAAGGGGCCGGTGGTCGTGGTGGCCGGCAGGGGCAACCTCGCGGAGTCGACAGCCAACACGGTGCGAGCGGTGCAGCAGGTGCTCGAGTCGGTGCCGTCGGCATCAGTGCTCACGGCATTCCGGCGCAGCAATGTCACCGGGGCGATGCGCATGGGCCTGCGCCCGGGCGATGGCGGCAACGACGTGCGTGGCATTCTGCGCGCCGCTGCCGACGGCAAGATCGGCTGCCTCGTGCTGCTCGGGGCAGACCCGCTCGCCGACGTGCCCGACGCGCAGCTCGCACGGGCAGCGATGGCGGGCGCGCGTCGCGTCATCGCCGTCGACACGCACCTCACGCAGTCGTCGGCCGCGGCCACCGTCGTGCTGCCGGCTGCCGGCTACGGCGAGAAGTCGGGCACGCACACCAACCTCGAGGGACGCGTCACCTCGGTGGCACGGGTGGTCACGCCTGCCGGCACGGCCAGGCCCGACTGGGCAATCGCCGCCGAACTGGCGCTCGAGATGGGCACCGACCTCGGCTACGCGCAGGTGGCCGACATCACCGACGACATTGCCGCCCGCGTCGACGGGTTCGGCGGCGCCACCACGTCGGCGCTGTCGGTCCGACCCGACGGAGTGCTCACCGAGGTGCCGACGTCGATGGAGCCGCTCAACCCGCCGCTCGCCGAGGTTGCCGACCGGCTCACCTACGACTTCCGGCTCATCGTCAGCCGAACGCTCTACGACGCGGCGATCGGCACGGCGCAGTCGCCATCGCTGGCCCGCCTCGCCGGTCCGGCGACGATCAGCGTGCACCCGCTCGACCTCGAGCGCATCGGTGTCGCTCCCGGGTCGCGGGTGCGCGTTGCCAACGGCCGCGGCGCGATCACGATGACCATTGCCACCGACGAGTCACTGCTGCGCGGTACGGCCTGGGTGCCTTTCAACCGCGAGGGCGGCCCGATCGGCGAGCTCATCGACGTCATGTCGCCGGTGAACGACGTTCGGATCGAGACCATCTGATGCTCGCCCTCGACTCGATGCTCGACGACATCGATGCCCTCTCGCGTGGCTTCGTCGTGGTGCTCATCAAGGTGGTGGTCGTCTTCGTCGTTGCGCTGGTCGGCACCATGCTGATGGTGTGGTTCGAGCGCAAGGTCGTGGCGTTCATGCAGAACCGCATCGGCCCCGACAAGGCGGGCCCGAAGGGCCTCCTGCAGACGCTCGCCGACGGCACCAAGCTGTTCTTCAAGGAAGACCTGATCCCCGACAGGTCCGATCGATTCGTCTTCAAGCTGGCGCCGTACCTGGCCTTCGTGCCGGCCTTCCTCGTGTGGAGCGTGATCCCGCTCGGCGGCGACTTCTCGAACGGCAAGGACGGCACCGTCGAGATCCTCGGCGTCACCACCAAGCTGCAGCTCGCCGACCCGCCGGTGGGCGTGTTGCTCCTACTGGCGCTCAGCAGCATCGCTGTGTACGGCGTGATGCTGGCCGGCTGGAGCTCGGGCTCGAAGTACCCGCTCCTCGGATCGGTTCGTGCGTCGGCCCAGATGGTGAGCTACGAGGCGGCACTCGGCCTGAGCCTCGCCACGGTCATCCTCGTCACCGGCACGCTCAGCACCAACGGCATCGTCACGGCACAAAGTTCGCTGTCGAGGTGGCACGTGGTGGCTACTGGCATCGTGCCCTTCGTCGTCTTCCTCGTGGCGGCCACCGCCGAGCTGAACCGCCCGCCCTTCGACCTGGTCGAGGCCGAGCAGGAACTCGTCGGCGGCTTCAACACCGAGTACGCCAGCATCCGGTTCGCCCTGTTCTTCCTTGCCGAGTTCATGAACACCATCACCATGAGCGGCGTCATCGTCACGCTGTTCTTCGGTGGGCCGCAGCCTGTCGCCCTCTTTGGCAACGCGAACGTGCTGTCGTTCCTCGGCCCGCTCAGCGGCACGGTATGGCTGCTGCTCAAGGTGCTCGTGTTCCTGTACGTCTACGTCTGGATCCGCGCCACGCTGCCGCGGCTGCGCTACGACCAGCTCATGAACCTCGGCTGGAAGATGATGATCCCGGTGGCACTCGGCTGGTTCATGCTGCTGGCGGCATTCCGGGTCGGCCGCGACGCCGACTGGAACCTGTGGGTCGTCGGTGCCGTGTCGATCGTTGTCTTGGCGATCGGTGCCACTGCGCTGCAGGCAGCGGGACGCGCCAGCGCGCGGGCTCGTGAGCGAGAAGGGGCGATGTTCTGATGGGCTACCTCGACGGATTCCTCGTCACGATCCGCCAGCACCGCATGTTCGGCGGCGAGCGCGTCACCACGGCGTACTCGGGCGGGCGAGTCGCGAAGAAGGGCAAGCGCACCGAGGGCCGCGACGAGAAGATCGCCAAGCCCGAGCGGCTGCACGGCCGGCACGTGCTCAACCGCTACGACGACGGCATGGAGAAGTGCATCGGCTGCGAAATGTGCGCCGGCGTGTGCCCGGCGAAGTGCATCTACGTGCGCGGCGCCGACAACGACCCCCAGAACCCCACGTCGCCCGGCGAGCGCTTCGGCTTCGTCTACGAGATCAACTACCTGCGCTGCATCCACTGCGATCTCTGCGTCGAGGCGTGCCCCACCGAGGCGATCACCGAGAGCAAGCTGTTCGAGTTCTCCTTCACCAACCGCCGCGATGCCGTCTACACCAAGGCCGAGCTGGTGGTCGGCGACGACGGCAAGCCCAAGCAGCTGCCGTGGGAGGACTGGCGTGCCGGCGAGGACCTCCTCACCAGCGGCTGGATGCGCGCCACCTCGGCGAGCGGCGATGCCGACTTCGTCGGCGAGGTTGGCTGGAGCAGCGAGCTGGGCTACGGCACCCGCGCCCCCGAGCCGCCGCAGCAGCAGGCCGACGCGCCGAAGACCGTCAGGACCGTCGGCAGATGATGGAACTGTTCGTCTTCGTCGCCGCCTCGGCGATGGTGCTGGCGGGCGCGCTCGGCGTCGTCGTGCGCCGGCATCCGGTGCACGCTGCGCTCAGCCTCGTGCTCACCCTGTTCGGCGTAGCGGTGCACTTCGTGGCGCTTGCGGCCGACTTCCTCGCCGCCGTGCAGGTGATCGTCTACGCAGGCGCCATCGTGGTGCTCTTCCTGTTCGTCATCATGCTGCTCGGCGTCGACCGTCTCGACGACCTCCGCATCGAGCCATTCAAGGTGCAGCGCCCGGTGGCCGTCGTGATCGGGGTGGCGATGGTGAGCCTGCTGGGAATCGCCGTGACGGTGTCGAGCGATACGGGCACGGCCACGCCCGGAGAGGGCGTTGCGGTGGCTGGCTTCGAGGGCCAGGCCCTGCACGACGGCAACATCGTCGCCCTGGCGCGCAACGTCTTCAGCCGGCACGTCTTCGCCTTCGAACTCACGTCGGTGCTGCTGGTCGTGGCAGTGGTGGGCACGGTGGTGCTCGCCCGTCGTCCCCGCCGCGGCGAGTCCGTCCAGGAGGGATCGGCGTCATGAGTGCCATCGCCACTCCCACCACG
>JBJTRF010000238.1:0-2767 GCA_046076025.1 Ilumatobacteraceae bacterium | reverse complement strand
CCGCTGCTGCTCGGCATCGGTGTCGGCGCTGTCCTCCGGGTGCCACTGGGTGGCGGTGATCCACCTCCTGCCCTCGGCCTCGATGGCATGCACCATGCCGTCGCCGGTGGTGCCGACCACCCGCAGGCCCTCGCCCACGCGGTCGATCGCCTGGTGGTGCACGCAGTGAGACCGTGCCGAGGTGGTGCTGCCCACTGCGGCGGCGAGCCGCGAGTCGGGCTCGAGCGCCACGGGGTGGTGGGCGAACCAGTGCTCCTCGCTGCCGATGTGCTGGTGCAGCGTGCCACCCATGGCGACGTTGAGCACCTGCAGGCCCCTGCAGATCGCGAGCATCGGCGTGTCGGTATGCACGGCTGCCCGGGCGACCGCCAACTCGATCGCGTCGTGCTCGGGCACGATGCCGTACAGCTGCTCGGCTGTCGGCTGCTGGCCGTAGTGGCGCGGGTCGATGTCGCCCCCGCCGTGCAGCACGATGCCGTCGACGCGCGAGACGATCTCGACGATGTCGCCGACGAGGTCGGCAATGGGCGGCAGCATCACCGGCGCGCCGCCCGCCCTGGTGATGGCCTCGAAGTAGCGGCGGCCTGCGGCGAACGGCTCGCCGCGAACGCCCTCGGCCTTCGGCGAGATGCGGCCGACGATCACGATGAGCGGGCGCGTCACGCGCTGACGTCCTGTGGATCGATCACGTGTCCTGCTGCTCGGCGCACGAGGGCGTCGTAGATGGCCTGCTGCGGCGCACTGTGCGTGGCGGTGTCCTCCGGATGCCATTGCGCTCCCACCACCCACGACGCGCTCGGCAATTCGACCGCCTCGAGCTGGCCGTCGGGTGCCCAGCCGCATTCGACCAGCCCGTCGGCGACCCGGTCGAGTCCCTGGTGGTGCACCGAGTGGCAGTGCTCGAGGCGGGTGGTGCCGGTGGCGACCGCCAGCCTGCATCCCTCGGCGAGCGACACCTCGTGCTCGCGCATCCAGTGGTCGCTGCTGCCGATGTCCTGGCGCAGCGTGCCGCCGAGGGCGACATTCAGCACCTGCATGCCGCGGCAGAGGGCGAGCATCGGCAGGTCGAGTTCGATGGCGGCGAGGCACACGGCGATGTCGAGTTCGTCGTGCTCGGGCACGATGCCGTACAGCGTGTCGTCGTCGGGCTCTTGGCCGTAGCGGCGTGGATCGACGTCGCCGCCGCCGGGCAGCAGCACGCCGTCGAAGTGCTGCAGCACCGTGTGCGCGTTGCGAGCCAGCTGGCGGATCGGCGGCACCATCACCGGCACGCCGCCGGCCCGGGCGACGGCTCTCGAGTACGGCTGGCTGCTGCTGAACGCATCGCGCTTGCCCTCGTCCGAGAACGTGAGCACCCGGGCGCACACGGCGATCAGCGGGGGCGGCTGGCTCATGCCGACATTCTTGCCGATCGACCGCGGTCGGCACTCAGCGATACCCTCGCCGGCGTGCAGACACTCACCCTCGTGAATCCCGCCGACGGCACGCCGATCGGCGACCAGCCGCTCGCCACGGCAGCCGATGCAGATGCCGCCATCGGGCGTGCCGCAGCCGCCGCGCCGGCGTGGCGCGCCGTGGCGCCCGCCGACCGGGCCCGGCTGTTGCGGCGCTTCGCCGACACGGTGGCGCAGCACGCCGACGAGCTGGCGCTGCTCGAGACTCGCAATATGGGCATGCCGATCGGCAGCGCGCGCTGGTGCGCGAACGCCGCTGCCGACGTCATCCACTACTTCGCCGGTGCGGTCGAGAAGCACGTGGGCAGCACCATTCCCGTCGCCGGCGGCATCGATGTCACGTTCCACGAGGCGCTCGGCGTGGTCGGTCTCATCACGCCCTGGAACTTCCCCGTGCTGATGGCGTCGTGGAAGATCGGCCCAGCACTGGCCGCCGGCAACACGGCGGTGCTGAAGCCTGCCGAGATCACGCCGCTCACGGCGGTCCGCCTCGGCGAGCTGGCGCTCGAGGCGGGTATCCCGCCCGGCGTGCTCAACGTCGTGGTGGGCACCGGCGACGAGGTCGGCTGGCGGCTCGTCACGCACCCGTTGGTGCGCAAGGTTGCCTTCACCGGCAGCACCGCCGTCGGCAAGCGCATCATGGCGGGATGCGCCGACCAGGTGAAGCGCGTCACGCTCGAACTGGGCGGCAAGAGCGCCAACATCGTCTTCGCCGACGCCGACCTCGAGAAGGCGGCGACGGCGGCACCGGGGGCCATCTTCGACAACTCGGGCCAGGACTGCTGCGCCCGAAGCCGGGTACTGGTCGAGCGTCGCGTGTTCGACCGGTTTCTCGACCTGTTCGTCGAGGCGGCGCGGCAGTGGACGGTCGGCGACCCGATGGCTGACGGCACGGCGATGGGCCCGCTGGTCACCGCCCAGCACCTGGCTCGCGTGCGGCAGTTCACCGACTCGCTCGACACCGTCTTCACCGGCGACGCGCCGAGCGGCCCCGGGTTCTGGCATCCGGTGATGATCGCCGCACCCGGCGACCCGTCGGCACCGGTGTGCCGCGACGAGGTCTTTGGCCCGGTGGCGGTGGTGCTGCCATTCGACGACGAGGCCGACGCAGTGCGGCTCTGCAACGACTCGGTCTACGGCCTCTCGGGCTCGATCTGGACATCCGACAGTGCGCGGGCGCTGCGAATGGCCCGGGCAGTCGAGGCCGGCGCGCTGAGCGTCAACTCGAACTCGTCGGTCCGCTACAGCACGCCCTTCGGCGGCTTCAAGCAGAGCGGCCTCGGACGGGAACACAGCATGCACGTGCTCGATCA
>JBJTRF010000237.1:0-13002 GCA_046076025.1 Ilumatobacteraceae bacterium | reverse complement strand
ATCGCCAACCGACTGCTGCGCCGCGTGCGCGACTACGCCGAGGTTCGCGGCGACGGCACCGTCACCGAAGACGTCGCCCGCGACGGCCTCAAGCTGTTCGGCGTCGACGAGCGCGGCCTCGACAAGGTCGACCGGGCCATCCTGTCGGCCATCTGCCAGCAGTTCGCCGGCGGGCCGGTGGGCCTCAGCACGGTGGCCATCAGCGTCGGCGAGCAGCCCGAGACGGTCGAGGACATGTACGAGCCGTTCCTCATCCAGCAGGGGTTCCTGGCCCGCACGCCACGCGGCAGGGTGGCTATGCCGTCGGCCTACGCGCACCTCGGCCTGGCGGCACCCGCCGGCGATCGCCCGCCGGGTCTCTTCGACTGACGCTGCCGCCGGCGGTCGCCGAACGCCAGCGCGCCGCTGCCGGGTCGTAGCATGACGGCGATGTCAGAGCATCCCGCACCCGACGCTGCCGATGAGGTGCGCGACGAACTGCCCGCCGACCTGAATGCCGCCGAGCACGCTGGCAACTACGAGTTCCCCGACAACAGCCGCCGTCGCCGTCCCGCCGTGCTCTATGGGCTGATGGCAGTCGGATGCGCAGCGGCGTGGGCGGTGTCAGAGACGTCGCCGCGCGTCAACAGCGGGATGCTGTGGGCAGCGCTGGCGCTCGGGCTGATGGCCGTGTATTCATTCACCTCCGGTTGGCGGATGCGGATCGACGAGCAGCAGGCGCTGGTGGCCGCGCAGGGCGCTGTCGGCTTCGCCGTCGGGCATGCGTCGGCCCAGCAGGTGTGGCGAGGGCTGCGAAGCCGTCCCACCTGGCGGGTGCTGGTGTACTCGGCGGAGGACCCGCCGCGGCGCCGCGGCCTGGTGCTGGTAGACGCCGTCGACGGCACCGTGGTCGAGCATCTCGTGCAGGACAACCCGGCCGAGGAATGGGCGGTCTGAGGCCGCGGCCTCGGTTAGCCTGACGCCGATGTTCGACGGCAAGTTCCGCGACCCGGTCGACCGTGCCGTCAAGCCGCTCGGCAACGGCCTGCGCCGCACCGGCCTCACCCCCGATCACCTCACCTGGATGGGCCTCGTCGTCGCCGTGCTGGCTGCGATCGCCGTCGGTGCCGGCGAATTGCGGCTCGGCCTCGCGCTCGTGGTGCTGGCCGCCGTACCCGACCTGCTCGACGGAGCACTGGCCAAGGCGAGCAACACGTCCAGCCAGCGCGGTGCCGTCTTCGACTCCACCATCGACCGCTTCGCCGACGCCCTGCTGTTCGGCGGCGTCGCCTGGCACTTCGCCTCGACGGAGTCGCCGCACATGGCGCTGCTGCCGTTCGCCGTGATGGCGCTCAGCTCGGTCATCAGCTACATGCGCGCCAAGGCCGAGAGCCTCGGCCTCGATGCCAAGGGCGGCCTCATGGAGCGCGCCGAGCGCATCATCGCCCTGTGCGTCGGCCTGCTCATCCCGCCGCTGCTCATCCCGATCCTGTGGCTGATGCTGGCGCTCATCTCGGTCACCGCGGTGCAGCGTTTCGTGAAGTTCTGGCGTCAGGCCGCAGTGGCCCCGATCACCGCCGAGCGCATCGAGCTTCGCCGCAGCCGCCGCCAGAGCCGCCGCGTCGTGCGCACCGAGCGACGGCGCGCCCGCGTCGTGCGGCACGACCAGTAGCCACCGAAGGCCGACCGTGACCGAGGCCGAGGCCCGCCCGGCGTCGATCACCGATGCCGTCACCGTCGGCGCATACCGACTGGGCTCGCTCGCCGCACGGCTCCTGCCGTCGCCTGTCGCGCAACTTGCCGCCTCCTCGTTCGGCGCCGGTGCCAGCGTCACGAGCCTGCGCAAGCGCCAGATGATCGAGCGCCACCTGCGCCGCGTCGATCCGTCGTTGCGCGGCGCCGCGCTGCGCGTGGCCGTGCAGCAGGCGTTCGACAGCTATGCGCGCTACTACGTCGAGAGCTTCCGCCTGCCGTCGCTCAGCAAGGACGCAGTCGACCGAACCTTCAGCCACGAGGGCTTCCACCACATCACCGACGCACTCGAGCGCGGCAATGGATGCATCTTCGCCCTGCCGCACCTCGGCGGATGGGAGTGGGCCGGCCGATGGATGACCGACCGCGGCTATCCGCTCACGGTGGTCGTCGAGGCGCTCGATCCACCCGAACTGTTCGAGTGGTTCGCCGACCTGCGCCGCAACCTCGGCATGAACGTGGTGCCCGTCGGCCCCGACGTGGGTGCCAGCGTGCTGGCTGCGCTGCGGCGCAACGAGATCGTGTGCCTGCTGTGCGACCGCGACCTCGACCGCAACGGCGTGCCGGTCGACTTCTTCGGCGAGCAGACCACCCTGCCTGCAGGCCCGGCCACGCTGGCGCTGCGCACCGGCGCAGCGGTGCTGCCGATCGGCGTGTACTTCACCCGCCGGGTAAACGGGCATCACGCCGTGGTCCGACCGCCGCTCGCCGTCGAGCGCGCCGGCGACGGCCTGCGTGCCGACGTCGCCAGGGTCACGGCGTCGCTGGCGCGAGAGCTCGAGTTCCTTATCCGCCGCGCCCCCGAGCAGTGGCACCTCTTTCAGCCCAACTGGCCGAGCGACCCCGGCTACTGAGCGCGGGCCGCGGTGCCCGCAAGGCGCGCCAGTCGGGTGGCGAGTGCCGCGATGTCGCGGCCGTCAGTTACTCCTCGCTCGTCGGCGTAGAGGTCACGGCGGATCTCGATCATCACCGACGTGACGCGCATGTCGTGACGGAAGTGCTGCGTCGGCACATAGGTGCCGCTGAACGGCGTGTCGACTGCTGCGCCGCCGCCTACATCGGCGAACGCCGCCAGTGCTGCGTCGCGAAGGTGTTCGGGGGTGTGGACGCTGTCGGTGCCGATGCACGTACCGGGCCGATGTGCGGCGGGCCGCAGTTCGTAGGGGAGAGGTTCGGTCGGATACGAGTGCAGGTCGATGATCGTGCAGGTGCCGTGTCGATCGAGGACGCGCTCGACGAGAGCCGCGACCGCTGCGGAATACGGGACGAAGTACTCGGCGAGAAGTCGGGCGTCGCGCTCGGCGTTGGCGTGCCGCAGCGACTGGCGGCGTGAGGTCTGCGTGTAGACGGCGCCCATGCCCACGGCGAGCATCTCCTCGCGCTCGTCGGGAAAGCGCTCAGGATCGACCACGAGCCGCGACAACTGATTGACGATCACCGAGACGTCGCACACCGCGGCCGCTGCGCTGGCGATCGCATCGGTGCGGTGGTCGGTCATCACCGCCAGTTCCTCGCGGAGTTCGTCGTCGGTGAGCAGTAGCCCAGATCGGACATTGTCGGGAATGGCAACGCCGGCGTGCGGCACGTGGATAACGACGCTGCTCGTTGCCGACTCGTGAAGCGTCCACGAAGGGGAGTGGGCGTCGCTATTCATGGAGTTCCGACGCCCACAGCACGGCTGGCTGTGACGTCTCGACAGCGGACCGACGCGTGCTCACTCGCTGGACGACGGTCAGGGAGTGTTCGACGCCGCCGTGCGGCGCAGCAGTTCGAAGTTCCACACCCTGTCGAAGTTCTGGCTCTTCACCCCAGCCGCAAACGACTGGCTGCGGGTGCCGAGTTCGAGGTGCAGGTGGCGGGTATCGCTTCGGCCGGTGTTGCCCATGTGGGCGATCGTCTGGCCGCAGTTGACCGACTGGCCGACCGTCACGGACACGGATCCGGGCTTGAGATGTGCCAGTCGGGTGTAGCTGAACGGTATCGACGACCCGTTGCCGTGTCGGATGACGACGTGATTGCCCCAGCCCTGGCCGCACTCGCGCGCCGAGGTGTTCGAGCCGAACTCGGTCGACTGCAGGCAGCCGGTCTGGCAGTAGACGACAAGGCCGTCGGCGGGCGCCTTCACGTAGACCGTTGCGGTGGCAGCACCGGTGTGGATGAAGTCGGTGCCCTCATGCGAGGCAGGCCGGTTGTTCGAGCCTCGAAAGGAGGCAATCGACGTGAAGACCGATGGGTTCTGCCACGTGATCGATGTTGCGCCCGATGGGGTCGATCGCGCGGCGGTCTGTACCGTGCCGCTCTCTGCCACGTTGCCGACGTCGTAGCAGCCGCCAGCAGCCTCGGCTGCAGGAGCCTGAAGTGCTCGGCTGACCAGGTGCACGGGTGCCTCGCTGCCGGCTGACTGCGAGGGACTGGCTGCGGACAACGAACTGGCTGCCATCCACATCGCCGCACCGGACGCTGCGCTGCGCCAGGCAATCGAACTCAGGCTCGACATGTGACACCCCTACAGTGGCAGGGGCACGTGGCAGGCACCGTCGAAGTCTCGCGCGGCAGCGAGCGGTGCGGGTCGGTCTGCAGCGGTTCGCTGCTCGGGGGCGCGCTGGCCCACATACGCTGTGGCGATGGCACTTCAGCAGCGGGACGATTTCGTGCTGTGGGAGGGCGGGCCGGTGCCGCCGGGTGCGGACGGCATCACGATCGGGCGTCTCGTCATCGTCCGGGTCGGGCGGGCGACGCCCTACCTGTTGCGCCACGAGCACGTCCACGTGCGCCAGTGGCGCCGTCACGGTGCCGTCGGATTCCTCGTTCGGTACCTGCTGCCCTATGCCGCGCAGCGGCTGCTCGGTCGGTCGCACCGCAGCGCGTACCTGCGGATTCCCTTCGAGATCGAGGCCGACTGGGTTGCTCGCCGGCAGCTGGCGACGGGCGTGTGCCACGACGGCGACGCGGCCGTTGACGACAGTCCGGCATCGACGCGCTGACTGCCGCACTTCGCCGGTAGGTTCGGCGGCGACCTCCCCCGAGTGCTTGTCTCCCGGGGAGGTTCCGTGCAATCGCTGCCGCCGCGGCCAGTGCCCAGTGCCTGGCGCCGCCGCCCGTCGTCGCCTCGCAGGTCGTCGAGCCGTGGCGGATCGCGGGCTCGGGGATTGGCTGCCGATGCTGTCGCTGCGGCGGTCGAGCGTGCCCGGCTGATCGGCCCTGCTCGCGTGGCGGCGACCGCGGCGACCATCGTGGCCGTGGTGGCCGGCACCTACTGGCTGGTCCGTCCGCCCGATCTTCCCACCGAGGCAGCGCTGCCCTTCGCCACGGCGACCACAAGCGGGCCGTCCGCCACGGGCGGCGGGGAGGCATCGGCGACCACGGTGGTGGCCGCTGCCGCCGGTCAGGTCACCGTGCACGTGGCCGGCGCGGTGCGAGCCCCCGGCGTGTACGCACTGGTGTCGTCGGCACGCGTGGTCGACGCGGTTCGCGCCGCGGGCGGACTTGCCGCCGATGCCGACGCCGACCGGATCAACCTCGCAGCGACGCTGGCCGACGGCCAGCGCGTCTACGTGCCGCGAGCCGGCGAGGACGACCCGCTCGGCGGCCAACTGTCGCCGGCCACCGGCAGCACTGCGCCTTCGGGGCCGGTGAACGTGAACTCGGCGACGGCCAGCGAACTGGAGACGCTGCCGGGGATCGGCCCCACTACAGCAGCCGCAATCGTCGCCCATCGCGACCTGCACGGCCCCTTCGCATCGGTCGACGAGCTCGGCGAGGTGGCGGGTATCGGCCCGGCGAAGCTGGCTGCACTGCGCGGCCTGGTGACCGTGTGAGCCGTTACAGCAGTGGACGGCCGAGCGCGATGTCGACTGCCGCGAGGCCGCCGGCAATGCCGGTCCACACTGCTGCGCCCGACCAGGCGAACTCCTGCCAGTACTCGCGCCATGCCACGGCGGGTCGCCGGGTGGCTCGCGCCGCGGCCGCCGTGCCGATCGCGAGCCACAGGGCGGCGCTGAGTGCCACGGCCAGCACAACGGCGAGCGGACTCGAGGTGAACGGGGCGCCGACCACCAGCACGAACGGCGCCGCCAGCACCGTGCACGCCACGCCGGCCACGGCCCTGCCGACCCCCGGCGAGCCGAGGAGCAGCGCCTGGCCCGCCATGGCGAGCAGCGCAGCGGGCAGCATGGCGGCGAGCGGCCCGCGTCGCCGGATCCGCACGCGGTAATCGCGGGGTCCGTTGGGAACCGCCGGCCGCGATCCGTACCCCGGGCGCACGTCGCCCAGTTCGCCGCGGGTCATGGGGCGAGCGTACGGCGATGCGGACGGTCCAGCGGGTCACGCGGGCCTGCCGGTGCCGGGCGGAGGGAAGCACGGCGTGCCGGCGGCACTCGGCGTGGCACTGGCCGCCGTCGGGGGAGCGGTCGCCGGGCATCGCCTCGGTGTCGCGTCGGGCGCCGGCCTCGTCGTGCCGAGTGCACTGGCACTGATGGCCGTGCGATGGAGTGCCCGTCGACGTGCCGGGCTCTGCGCGCCCGCAGGTCGGGTGCCTCGCGAGGGTTCCCGAGTGCTGACGGCGATGGTGCTCGTGGCGGCCGTCGCCGCGCTCCGCGCCGACGCTGAATGGCGGACTGTCTCGTCGGCGGAGTTCGGACCGTGGCGGGGATGGGCCACCGTGGCGACCGATCCAGCACCGCGAGGGTCTGCAACGTCAGTGGTGATGCGCCTCGACGGCCGGCGATTCGAGGCGTGGGCATACGGCCGGCATCGGCGCATCGTCATGTCGCTCGAGGCTGGAGACCGTGTCTGGCTCTCAGGGGTACGTTCAGCGATCGGCGATCCTGCAGCGCGACACCGTGCGGCGGTGCGCCACGTGCTCGGGCGACTTCGGCTCGACCTCATCGCCGACGTGCGCGACGGACCGGCCGCAGCCGTGGCCGCAAACCGCATTCGCGACATGCTGCGATCGTCGGCTGAGCGATCGATGGACTCGCGACACGCAGCGCTGTTCACCGGTCTCGTGATCGGCGATGACGCCCGCCAGGAGCCGGCGATGGTCGACGAGTTCCGCGCTGCCGGCCTGTCGCACCTCACGGCCGTCTCGGGCCAGAACGTCGCCTTCGTGCTGCTGGCCGCCGGCCCGCTGCTGCGGCGACTGCCCCCATGGACGCGGTGGTGCGGCACGCTCGCCGTGATCGCCGGATTCTCCGCCGTTGCCCGCGGCGAGCCGTCGGTGATGCGTGCAGGGGTGATGGCCGCACTGTCGGCGACGGCGTTCACGGTCGGCCGGCCGGTCGATCCGCTCCGACTGCTCGGCCTCGCCGTGACAGGGCTGGTCGTCATCGATCCGTTCCTGGCCTACTCGGTGGGTTTCTGGCTCTCCGTGGGCGCAACGGCAGGCGTGTGCGCACTCGCACCAGTTGTCGAGCACCGGTTGCCCGGCCCGCGATGGGTGACGATGCCGCTGTCGCTCACCATCGCCGCCCAGGCAGGCGTGGCCCTGCCGGCCATGCTGGTGTTCGGCAGGTTGCCGGCGGTGGCGCTGCTCGCCAACCCGGCCGCCTCGGCAGTTGCCGGCTTCGTGATGCTGGCGGGCATCCCCTCGGCTGCGGTGTCGGCGGTGCTATCTGCCCTCGGTGCCGCAGCGGTCGGCGATGCGGTGATGTGGCCGGCGGCCGCTGGCACGAGGTGGGTGGCCGACGTGGCGCGACTCGCCGGTGCCGTGCCGCTGCCCGCAGGCGCCTCGCTCGCAGCGTGGCTGGCGCTCGCCGCATGGCTGGCACTGCGCCGGCCGCGCACGCCTGTGCCAATCTGACGTCGCATGGCCGTGTACCTGCTCTCCGGCGACGACGAGTCGATCCTGATGAGCGCCGTCGGCGACCTCTTGCGCCGTCTCGTCGGCGATGGCGACCGCGGCCTGATGGTCGACGACTTCGACGGTCCCGAGTACACGCTCGGCGCCGTGGCCGACGCCGCCCAGACGCCGTCGTTCCTCACCGACCGGCGAGTCGTGGTGGCACGCGGGGTGGGGCGATTCACCGCCGACGAGGTCGGCCCGCTCGTCGACTACCTCGCCGATCCGCTGCCCACCACCGATCTCGTGCTCGTGGCCGGCGGGGGGCGCATGGTGAAGTCGCTCACCGATGCCGTCAAGGCCGCCGGCGGCGAGGCCATGTCCACCTCGCCGCCCAGCAAGGCCGGCGAGCGCAAGGAGTGGGTGTCAGAACAGGCGCGCGGCGCCGGCATCTCGCTCGACGCCGGTGCGCTGACCCGGCTGGCCGCATGGCTCGGCGAGGATGCGGGCCGGCTAGGCGGCGTGCTCGACACGCTGCGGTCCACCTATGGCGAGGGCACCACCCTGAAGGTGGCCGACATCGAGCCGTTCCTCGGTGACGCCGGCGGCGTGCCCCCGTGGGATCTCACCGATGCCATCGATGGCGGCAACACGACGCTGGCGCTGCAACTGCTGCACCGCATGATGCACGCCGGCGAGCGGCACCCGCTGGCGGTGCTCTCCATCCTGCACGGCCACTACGCCAAGCTGCTGGCGCTCGACGGCCTCGACGTTCGTGATGAGGCGGCGGCAGCGGCGGCGATGGGCATCAAGCCCGGATTCCCGGCACGCAAGGCGCTGGGCACCTACCGGAATCTCGGCAGCCAGAGCGTGGCCCGCGCCGTGCGGCTGCTCGCCCAGGCCGACCTCGACCTGAAGGGTGCCAAGGACCTCGCGCCCGAACTGGTGGCCGAGGTGCTGGTGGCGCGACTCTCGAAGCTGGCGGGCTCCCGGCGCTGAGGGTCAGGACGGCGCGGTCTGGCCGGTGCAGCCCGGATCAGACGGCGCACATGACGAGGCGCAGATGGGGCGGCGATCGTGGTGCCAGCGAGCGCGACTCAGCCGCTGAGCTTGCGCATCAGGCGGCTCTTGCGGCGAGCTGCCTGGTTGGGGTGGATGACGCCCTTGGCGGCAGCCATGTCGAGGCGCTTCACGGCGAGGCGCAGCGCCTCGGGGCCCTCATCGGTCCCGGCGTTCTTGACGGCCGACTTCACGCGGGTCTTGAGCTCGCTGCGCACGGCCTTGTTGCGCTCGGCGCGCTTGGCGTTGGTGATGTTGCGCTTCTTCTGGCTCTTGATGTTTGCCACGGGTGAGTCCTTCGCGAGGGCAGGAACGGCTTGGAGAGGCTAACAGCGATCCGGCAAGGGCCCCAACCTCGCCGGTAGGCTCCCTCGACCGGCCATGGACCTCTCCCGCATCCGCAATTTCTCGATTATCGCCCACATCGACCACGGCAAGAGCACCCTCAGCGACCGGATTCTCGAGCTCACCAAGGCGGTCGACGCCCGCGAGATGCGAGCCCAGTACCTCGACTCGATGGACCTCGAGCGAGAGCGGGGCATCACCATCAAGGCCCAGAACGTCCGGGTCGAGTGGAAGGGGCACACGCTCCACCTGATCGACACCCCCGGCCACGTCGACTTCGGCTACGAGGTCAGCCGCAGCCTCGCCGCGTGCGAGGGGGTCGTGCTGGTGGTCGATGCCGCCCAGGGCATCGAGGCCCAGACCCTGGCCAACTGCTACCTCGCCCTCGAGCACGACCTCGAGATCGTCGCGGCGCTGAACAAGATCGACCTCCCCGCCGCCGACCCCGACCGGTACGCGATGGAGATCGAGACCGTGCTCGGCATCCCCGCCGAGGACATCCTGCGCATCTCGGCCAAGACCGGCAACGGCGTGCCCGACCTGCTCGATGCGGTCGTGGCGAGGATCCCGGCGCCCACCGGCAATCCCGATGCGCCGCTGCAGGCCCTCATCTTCGACTCGCAGTACGACCAGTACCGCGGGGTGGTCAGCAGCATCCGGGTGATGAACGGACGCATGTCGAGCGGCTCGAAGCTGCAGTTCATGCAGGCGGGAACGCAGCACGAGGCCATCGAAATCGGCGTGCGCCGGCCCGCCACGACGCCCGTGGCCGAGCTCGGCCCCGGCGAGGTGGGCTACCTCATCGCCGGCATCAAGGACGTCGGCCAGGCACGCAGCGGCGAGACCGTCACCACTGCGAGCCACGGCGCCACCGAGGCGCTCCACGGCTACCGCGACCCGAAGCCGATGGTGTTCTGCGGGCTGTTCCCGATCGACTGCGACGACTTCGAACTGCTCCGCGAGAGCCTCGAGAAGCTGAAGCTCAACGACGCCAGCATCACCTATGCGCCCGAGTCGTCAGGTGCGCTCGGGTTCGGATTCCGCTGCGGGTTCCTCGGCCTGCTGCACATGGAAATCGTCAAGGAGCGACTCGAGCGCGAGTTCAATCTCGCGCTCATCGCCACGGCCCCGAGTGTCGAGTACCGCGTGCGCAAGACCAACGGCGACGAACTGCTGGTCGACAATCCCTCCGACCTGCCGCCCTCGCAGAGCATCGACTACATCGAGGAGCCGTTCTTCAAGGTGAGCATCATCACCCCGAAGGACTACACCGGCACGCTGATGGACCTCTGCCAGACGCGACGCGGCGAGCTCGCCAAGCTCGAGTACCTCTCGCCCGAGCGAGTCGAGCTGCACTATCTCATCCCGCTCGCCGAGGTGGTCGTCGACTTCTTCGACCAGATGAAGAGCCGCACGCAGGGCTACGCCAGCCTCGACTACGAGCTGAGCGGATACCAGCGCAGCAACCTCGTACGCGTCGACCTGCTGCTGAACGGAATCCCGGCCGATGCATTCAGCACGATCGTGCACCGCGAAAAGTCGTTCTCGTACGGCAACCGGATGTGCGAGAAGCTGAAGGAACTCATCCCGCGGCAGATGTTCGACGTCCCGATCCAGGCGGCCATCGGCGGCAAGGTCATCGCCCGCGAGACTGTCAAGGCCAAGCGCAAGGACGTGCTCGCCAAGTGCTACGGCGGCGACATCACGCGTAAGCGCAAGCTGCTCGAGAAGCAGAAGGAGGGCAAGAAGAAGATGAAGGCGATCGGGCGTGTCGAGGTGCCGGGCGACGTCTTCATCTCCGCCCTCAAGCTCGATGACTGAGCCCCACGACGCCGAGGCGCTCGGCGCGCCGGCGCCGCGACGCGCGGTGTTCCGCTCGCTGCGCCACCGCAACGCGCGGATCTTCTTCGTCGGGCTGCTGGTCAGCAACATCGGCACATGGGTGCAGATGACGGCCACGTCGATGCTGGTCTACGACCTCACCGGCACCGCCACCAGCACCGGCATCAGCCTGCTCTGCCAGTTCCTGCCGATGCTGCTGCTCGGCGGGTGGGCGGGCGCAGTGGCCGACCGGCGCGACCGCAGGCGGATGGCGCTGCTCACCCAGGCCGGCATGGCCGTGCAGGCAGTAGCCCTTGGACTCGCGACGCTGGCCGGCTGGGCGTCGCTGCCGCTGCTCTACTCGCTGTCGCTGGTGCTGGGCGTGCTCGGGGCACTCGACAACCCTGCACGACGCGGCTTCGTCATCGAGCTGGTCGAGCCCGACGAGATCACCAACGTGGTCGCGCTCAACACGGCGGTGATGACCGGGTCGCGCGTCATCGGGCCGGCGCTGGCCGCGCTGCTGCGCAACGTCCTCGGCGGCGGCGAGGCGATCGGGTGGCTGTTCCTGCTGAACGGCGTGTCGTTCGCGGCGATCCTGTGGTCGCTGGCGGCCATCGACCAGCGCTCGCTGCGGCCCACGCCGCTCGCGCCGCGCGGCGGGCGGCCAGTGCGCGAGGCAGTCGCCTTCATCGTCGGCGACCGGCGACTGCGCACCGTCTTCGTGGTCTTCACCCTCGTGGCCACGTTCGCGTTCAACTACAGCGTGTCCCTGCTGAAGATCGCCGACCGCTCGTACGGCAGCAAGGAGGCGTATGGCCTGCTGCTTGCCGTCACCGGCATCGGGAGCGTCGTCGGGTCGCTGCTCACCGCCAGGCTCACGCGCGTGACCACCCGCTACTACTTCGGGGCGGGCACCCTGCTCGGCGTGAGCGGTCTGCTGATGGCGTGGGCCCCGGCGCTGTGGGCGGCCCTGCTGCTGGGCATCCCGGTCGGCATCGGCGGCGCGGCGTTCATCTCGGCGCAGAACGCCATCGTCCAGCAGGAGTCGCCACCCGACATGCGCGGACGACTGCTCGCCCTCGGCGCAGTGGCGTTCCTCGGCAGCACGCCGGTCGGCGCGCCGATCACCGGCCTCATTGCCGACCACGTCTCGGCGGGGTGGAGCCTCGGCTATGGCAGCGTCGTGGCCCTCGCAGCGTGCGCCGTCGGATGGCGTGCCCGCCGGCGCGACGCCCGCTCGGTAGCGGCCGGTGCCGGCGCATCAGCGACACTGTCGGCATGAGCACCGGCCGCCCCACCACGGTGATGTGGTTCAGGCGCGACCTGCGACTCGCCGACCTGCCGGCACTCCACGCCGCAGCATCGGAGGGTGCCGTCGTCCCGCTGTTCGTGGTGGATCCCGCATTCGACCGTGCGGGTGCAGCGCGACGCGAGTTCATGTGCCGTGCGCTCCGCTCGCTCGACGACGCTGCGCAAGGCGCGCTCGTGTACCGGTACGGCGACCCGGTCGACGTCGTGCCGCGGCTCGCTGCCGAGGTCGGTGCCACTGCGGTCTATGTCACGCGAGACTACGGCCCGTACGGCCGTCGCCGGGATGCCGACGTCGCCGAGCGCCTCCGCGCCGACGGCCGTCGCCTCGTTGGCGTCGGGACGCCGTACGCGGTGACGCCGGGCTCGGTCGAGAAGGGCAGCGGCGGCCCGTACGCGGTGTTCACGCCGTTCTCGCGGGCGTGGCGCGCTGTCGGGTGGGACCGTCCGCTCGGCGTGCCCGATGTCGAGTGGCGCGGCGCCCCGGGCGTCCCCTGCGAGGGGCCGCCTCCGCTGCCGGGCATCGACCTCGAACCGGTGCACGACGGCCTGCAGTCGTTGCTCGACGACGCCAGCGAGGCAGCCGCCCACCGCCGGTGGGAGACCTACCTGCCGCAGGTGGGCGACTACGACGACACCCGCAACCTCCCGGCGGTTGCCGGCAGCAGTCGGCTCTCCGCCGCGCTGCGGTGGGGCGTGCTGCACCCGCGGCAACTGCTCGACGACCTGGCGCCGCTGGCTGCGGCCCCCGCCACCGAGCGGGGCGCACAGGTGTTCATCAGCGAGCTGGCATGGCGCGAGTTCTATGCGGACGTGCTGCACCGCGAGCCGCGGACGTCGTGGCAGAACCTGAACCAGCGCATGGATGCCATGCCCGTCGACACGGATGCTGCGGCGCGTGGCCGCCTGCAGCGCTGGTGCGAGGGCACCACCGGATTCCCGATCGTCGACGCCGG
>JBJTRF010000236.1:0-5551 GCA_046076025.1 Ilumatobacteraceae bacterium | reverse complement strand
GCCGCCACCGTGCTGGGTCTCGGCGACGACGGCGTGCGGCTCGTCGGCGACCTTCCGCAGGGGCTGCCCAGCCCGGCCTTGCCCGATGTCGACGCAGGAATGCTGCGCACGCTCGCCGGGGCAGCGCTGGGCATCGCTCTGGTGTCGTTCGCCGACACCAGCGTGCTGTCGCGCACGATGGCGCTGCGCCGTCACGAGCATGTCGACGGCAACCACGAACTCGCCGCGCTCGGCGCAGTCAACATCGCCACGGGGCTGTTCTCGGGCTTCGCCGTCAGCGGCAGCAACTCGCGCACGCCGGTGGCGGAGGCGGCTGGCTCGCGCACGCAGCTCACCGGCGCAACGGCGGCACTGCTGCTGCTGGCGATCACGGCGTTCGTGCCGGGACTTTTCCGCAACCTGCCCGACGCGACGCTGGCGGCCATCGTGATCGCCGCGGCCGTCAGCCTCATCGACGTGCGCGCCATGCGGCGGCTCTACCGAGTGCGCCGCAGCGAGTTCGTGCTCGCCGTGGCCGGCCTCGTGTCGGTGGCGGTGCTCGGCCCGGTGAACGGCGTCGTCGTCGCCGTCGGGCTGTCGGTGCTGAACTTCCTGCGGATCGTGTGGAAGCCGCACACGGCGGAACTGGTGCGGGTCGACGGACTGAAGGGCTATCACGACCGGGCCCGGCACCCCGAGGGCCGCGTCGTTCCCGGCCTGCTGCTCTACCGATTCGACGCACCGCTGTTCTTCGCCAACTCGCGGTTCTTCGCCGAGGACATCGAGGAGCGGATCGAGTCGCGCGAGCGCGAGGGACTCGATGTCCGCTGCGTCGTGGTCACCGCCGAGCCGATCACCGACATCGACACGTCGGCGGCCGACACGCTGCGCGAACTGGTGCGCGACCTGCGACTGCGGGGCATCGAGGTGCGATTCGCCGAGTTGAAGGGCACGGTGCGCGAGCGCTTCGTTCGCTACGGCATCGACGAGGGACGGCCGGTGCACCTCGGCCACCGCACCACCGGCGAGGCGGTGCACGCCTACGTGCGCGACCACGCTGTCGACTGGACCGACTGGGACGACAGGTAGGGTGACGGCCGTGAGAAGGTCTGTTGCTGCCCTCGTCCTCGTGCCGCTCGCGGCGCTCGTGCTTGCTGGCTGCGGCACCATCTCGAGCCGCGACGAGGTAGCACGGGTGGGCGATCAGGTGCTCACGCTTGACATGCTCACCGCCGCGGCCAACTCGGCGGCGGCGGGCGGCCCGCTCGAGACCACCACGGCCCCCGGCAACCTCACGCGCAGCATCATCACGGTGTGGGCGCGCAACGCCGTGCTGTCGCAGGAGCCGTGGTACGCCGAGATCGACGCCGCATCGGTACGCGCCGCGCTCGAGGTCGAGCTCGGCCTCGGGTTCGTCGACTCTGATCCGTTCACGCAGCAGCTGCTACTCGACGATGCCATCACCGTCACGGCCATCAACACCGGTCTCGTCACCGTCGACGAGCTGCAGGCACTCGTCGCGGCTGCCGACGTCACCATCGCCCCGCGGTACGGGCGCTGGAATCCGTCGACTGCCGAGGTCTTCACGCTGGTGCGGTGAGCCGCCCGCACGTCACCATCGTCGGGCTCGGCCCCGGCGCGCCCGAGCTCGCCACTGCCAGCACCCTCGCCGTCATCGAGGCGGCGCCGCACCGGTTCGTGCGCACGCACCGCCACCCGTCGGCGTCGCTCGTGCCGGACGCCGTGTCGTTCGACGAGGTGTATGACGCTGCCGACACCTTCGACGACGTCTACCGCGAGATCTGCGACCGGCTGGTTGCCGCAGCCGTGGAGCGCGGCGTGGTGCTGTATGCGGTGCCCGGCTCGCCGCTGGTGCTCGAGCGCACGGTGGCACTGCTGCGCGCCGACGCGCGAGTCGACTGCACCGTGCATCCGGCGATGAGCTTCCTCGATGTTGTCTACGCGCGGCTGGGCATCGACCCGGTCGAGTCGCGGCTCACGCTGGTCGACGGCCATCGCTTTGCCACAGATGCGGCCGGGCTCGAGGGCCCGCTGCTCGTCGCCCATGCGCACGCCGACTGGGTGCTGAGCGACATCAAGCTGGCCGTCGAGGGGGCGAGCGGCGACGAGGAGGTGGTGATCCTGCAGCGGCTCGGCACCGCGGAGGAGTCGATCGTGCGCACCACGTGGGCCGACCTCGACCGCACCGTGACCGCCGACCACCTCACCACGCTCTACATTCCGCGCCTCGCTGCTCCGGTGGGCGCCGAGCTGGTGCGCCTTCACGAGCTCGCCCGCACGCTGCGCGAGCGCTGCCCGTGGGATCAGGAGCAGACCCACGACAGCCTCGTGCGCTATCTCATCGAGGAGACCTACGAGCTGGTCGACGCCCTGCAGGGGCTCGACCCGGCCGATCCGGCCACCGACGACCACGTGCTCGAGGAACTCGGCGACCTGCTGTACCAGATCGAGTTCCACGCCGTGATCGCCGAGCAGGAAGGCCGATTCACGATGGCCGACGTGGCGCGCGGCGTGCACGACAAGCTGGTGCGTCGCCACCCGCATGTCTTCGGCGACGTGCAGGCCGATGATGCCGATGCGGTGCGCGCCAACTGGGACGCCATCAAGCAGCGCGAGAAGTCGCGCACGTCGGTGTTCGACGGCATCGCCCGATCGCAGCCGTCGCTGACCTATGCCGACGCGTTGCAGCGCAAGGCCGCCAAGCTGGGCTTCGACTGGCCCGACGTGCACGGCGCGCTGCCGAAGATCGCCGAGGAGGCCGCCGAGATCGTCGCCGCGGTAGCGATCCGCGACGCGGGCGGTGCCGATGCCGGCGAGATCGCCGACGAGGTGGGCGACCTGCTGTTCGCCGTCGTGAACGTCGCCCGCCACCTGGGCATCGAACCCGAGTCGGCGCTGCGCGCTGCGGCCGCCAAGTTCCGCACGAGGTTCGAGGGCGTCGAGGCGCTGGCCCGCGAGCGCTCGATCGAGCTGACCGCCGCCGGCCTCGACGTGCTCGATGCCCTGTGGGACGAGGTGAAGCGGCACGGCTGAGCCCGCTGCAGGCCGTTCAGAGGCCCCGAGCCGGTACCGTGTCGGCCCGATGAGCGAGATCGCCAGCGTCGTCGGCCGCGAGATCCTCGATTCGCGTGGCAACCCCACCGTCGAGGTCGAGATCGAGCTCGACACCGGCGGCCGCGGCCGTGCCGCCGTGCCGTCGGGGGCCTCCACCGGTGAGCACGAGGCGGTCGAACTGCGCGATGGCGGTCCGCGGTTCCTCGGGAAGGGCGTGCGCACCGCGGTGGGCCACGTCAACACCGAGATCGCCGAGGCGATCACCGGGGTCGACGTGCTCGACCAGCGGCTCGTCGACTCGATCCTCGTCGCGCTCGACGGCACCGACAACAAGTCGCGGCTCGGCGCCAACGCGATCCTCGGCACCAGCCTCGCGGTCGCCAGGGCCGCAGCCGACGACCTCGACGTGCCGCTGTGGCGCTACCTCGGCGGGCCGAATGCGCACGTGCTGCCGGTGCCGATGATGAACGTCGTCAACGGCGGCGCGCATGCCGACAACACGATCGACATGCAGGAGTTCATGGTGATGCCCGTCGGCGCGCCGAGCTTCGCCGAGGCACTGCGCTGGGGCACCGAGACGTATCACGCGCTCAAGAAGGTGCTGCACGACCGCGGGCTGAGCACCGCAGTGGGCGACGAGGGCGGATTCGCGCCGAACCTCGCCACCAACGAGGACGCCATCCGCATCCTGCTCGAGGCCATCGAGAAGGCCGGCTTCGTGCCGGGCGACGACATCGCCATCGCGATGGACCCGGCGATGAGCGAGCTGTACCGAGATGGCGCCTATCACCTCGCCGGCGAGGGCAAGGTGCTGGCACGCGACGAGATGGTGGCGTATTGGGCGCGGCTCGTCGACACCTATCCCATCGTCAGCATCGAGGACGGCATGGCCGAGGACGACTGGGACGGCTGGGCATCGCTCACCGCCGCCGTCGGCAGCCGCGTGCAGCTGGTAGGCGACGACCTGTTCGTCACCAACGCGCAGCGACTGCGCATGGGCATCGAGCGATCAGTCGGCAACGCGGTGCTGGTGAAGGTGAACCAGATCGGCACGCTCAGCGAGACGCTCGACACCGTCGAGCTGGCAACGCGCCACGCGTACAGCAGCGTGATGAGCCATCGCAGCGGCGAGACCGAGGATGCCACCATCGCCGACCTGGCCGTAGCCACCAATTGCGGCCAGATCAAGACCGGCGCCCCGGCGCGCAGCGACCGAGTGGCGAAGTACAACCAGTTGCTGCGCATCGAGGAGCAGCTGGGCGAGCAGGCCGCCTACCGCGGCCGCGCCGCCCTCAGCCCGCGCTGACCTGCGAGACTTGCCGGCATGCCCTCGGGAGGCCATTCCACCACCAGCATCCCGAGGCCCCGCCCGGCGTTGCCGCAGGCTGACGACAGCCGCAGGCCGAAGCGCGGCGCATCGAAGCGCAAGGGTTTCGGCCGTGCCGGCACGCCGAAGAAGGGCCGATCGGGCGCCGCATCGCGGGGCGCAGCGCGCGGTGCATCGAGTCGCAGCGAGTCGACGACTGCTGCCGCATCGCCCGCCGGTTCATCGCGCGCCGGTTCGTCGCGCGCCGGTTCCTCGCGCACGGTGTCGTCGCGCCGCACGGCGAGTGCCGATCGACGTCGCGATCTCACCAAGGCGATACCGGTCGAGCGCCGACTCGTCGAAGGTCGTCGCAAGCGGTGGCTGCTGTACGGCGGTGGTACGTCGCTGTTCGTGGCGTTCGCCGCAGTGCTGTTCGTGCTGCCGGTGCAGGCGTGGTTCCGCCAGCAGGACGACATCGAGCGCAAGCAGGAAGAGCTCGCCGCGCTCGAGCGCGCCAATGCCGAGCTGAACGAAGAGGTCGCCAAGCTGAACACCCCCGAGGGCATCGAGGAAGCGGCCCGCGAGGAGATCGGCTACGTGCGCCGCGGCGAGATCCAGCTCACCGTGCTGCCCCTGCCGGCCGCCCCGACGGCCCTGCCGGGCGGCTGGCCGTTCGATGCGGCAGCGCAGATCCTCACCTTGCGTGGCGCGTCGGCGGCCCCGATCGCCGAGGCACCGGCCACCGAGGCGGGCGGGGCGCCGCCCCCGGCAACTGCCGCTCCGTAGGGTCTGCACCACGGCAGGTGGCCGGCAGGCCGCCTCGGCACACTGTTGCCGGCCGACTGACACCGCGGTGCTGGGCCCAATGGCCCATTTCCATCAGAAGCCAGTGTTTTCAATGCTTTGAGCACGATCGGCCGCCTACAGTTTTGCCCTGCGGGTGCCGATACGTCATCCGCACGCAGGCCATCCGGACGCGGAGGGCCTGGTCGGGCAAGCAACCACGAACACGGAGGGAGACCGGGTGGGACCGAACGGCAGCTTTGCCGTCGCACGGCGCCGCGTCGCGTCCCTCGTGGCAACACTCCTCGTGGTCGCCCCGATCACCCTCGCCGTCGACGCCGAAATCGCATTCGCGACGTGCGATGCCAGACCGAACATTACCGCAGCGTCTGTCAGCGGTTATTCGAC
>JBJTRF010000235.1:0-4099 GCA_046076025.1 Ilumatobacteraceae bacterium | reverse complement strand
AATGCGGCGAAGCTCCACTCCTCGCTCTGGCCGGGGCCGAGCGGCACCCGGCCGAACTCGACGCGGCGGGTGTCGAATGCCCGGAACGGCGAACTGATGGGCACGATCCGGCCGAGCCGCGTCTCGTCGGGTACCTCCTCGATATAGCCGAGCACGTCGACCACGACGCGCGTCGAGCCGGCGTTGTTGTAGATGCGCACCTTGCCGTCGTCGGCAATGCGGGCGATGGCCATCGAACTGCGCGTCGCGCCGGCCGGCACGTTGACGGTGGAGGTGGCCGGCGCGCCGGACACGGGCGCCTCGGGCACCACCGTCACGTACGTGGTGGCGGTCGGCTTCGCGACGGCGATGTTCAGCACCACCGCCGTGACGGTGGGCCGGTCGGGCACGATGACCACCGGCGACGCATCGGTGGTGGCAGCGCCGCGGATGACTACCTCGGTGATGCTTGCCGGGCCCACCGTGGAGGGTCGCGTGTCGAAGATGCGGCCGGGAGAGACGGCGATCGTGCGGCCGCCGCGCTCGTCGGCGCTCTCGACGCCGTCGGGGCCCCGGTACATGCTGGTGGAGTACCAGCCGTGCACGTCGACGATGAGATGGGCCGTCGATGCCGCAGCGCCGCGCAGGTCGACGGTGAGCATGCCGTCGACGCCAGGGCGCACCAGCGACATGTTCGAACTGGTCTGCAGGGCGCTGAAGTTGAGGATCGAGCTGGGGGTCAGCGGCGTGGTGCCGGCCGGCCACGCCGACATGTAGCCACGCGAGCCCGGCTGCACGACGGCGACGCTGACGGCCACCGCCAAGACATCGGCCGCCGATGCGGCGAACGGCCCGATCCACGGGTTCTCGAAGCCCGGATCGACGTTGCCGTTGCCGAGGAGGCCGAGCAGCTGCAAGTCGAACCGCTGCACTGCGCCGCCGCTTGCGAGATTGATGGGCTTGAGGCCTAGCGGCGCGACGTCGTTGATCGGGGCCGAGGGGTTCGATGCCGTCGCCGGCCTGGAGTCGAAGATGCGAACCGGCTGGTCGAGCGGGTGGTACTCGCCCCCGGCGCACATCACGCACGCCACCGCGCCGACCGGTGTCGGGGATGCAGTGCCGATGACGGCGCCTGTCAGCAGCGCCGCTGCCAGCAGCGCCGGGGCCACTCGGAAGCGCGAATCAACAGGCCGCATCACGTGGCGACAGTACCAGCGGCGCCTCATGCGCCGCTGCCACCGTGGTGGATCAGCCGCTGCCGGTGGCCTTGGCGGCACCCGACGAGATCTGCTCGTCAAAGCGCGCCGCCGTGGTGTCGTCGACAGCGACCGCCTCGTCGGGAAGCATCACGGGTATCCCGTCGCGGACGAGATACAAGCGGCGAAGGCGAGGGTTGTAGAGGCCCTCGTCGTCGCCGAGGTAGTACAGCGTGCCCTTGTCGACCGGGCATGCCAGCACGGCCAGCAGTCGCGGATCCAATGCCATCAGAAGTCCTCCATCGTGTCGATCGGGTGCGCGTTCATCGGCTCGTCACCAGCGCCAGCACCTCGGCGACGCGCTGGTCGCACTCGTCGCGAGTCGGCGCCTCGAGATTCAGGCGGAGCAGCGGCTCGGTGTTCGAGGGGCGAAGATTGAACCACCACTCGCCGCAGTCGACCGTCAGGCCGTCGAGGCGGTCCTGGGCGGCGGCGGCGAACGACGACGCGACGCGGTCGATGACCGACTCGACGTCGTCGACGGCGGTGTTGATCTCGCCGCTGGATGAATAGCGCTCGAACGGGGCCCGCAGCGCCGAGAGCGGCGCGTCCGAGCGGCTGAGCTCGGCGAGCACGAGCATGCTCGCGATGAGGCCGCTGTCGGCGCGGTAGTTGTCGCGGAAGTAGTAGTGCGCGCTGTGCTCGCCGCCAAACACGGCGCCCGTGGCGAGCATCTCCTGCTTGATGTAGCTGTGGCCCACCTTCGTGCGCACCGGCACGCCGCCCAGTTCTCGGATCACCTCGGGCACGGCGCGCGAGCAGATGAGGTTGTGCAGCACCGTGGCACCGGGATGGCTTCGCAGCACGCCCGCCGCGAGCAGTGCCGTGGTGACCGAGCCGCTGAGGCCGCGCCCGGTCTCGTCGACGACGAACACCCGGTCGGCGTCGCCGTCGAAGGCGAGGCCGAGGTCGAAGCCGCCGGCCACCACCCGTGCCTGCAGGTCGCGCTGGTTGGCGGGCTGCAGCGGATCTGCAGGATGGTTCGGGAACGTGCCGTCGAGCTCGCCATACATCACCTCGAGGGTCACCTGCGGAAGGCGTTCGAAGACTGCCGGCACCACCAGTCCGCCCATGCCGTTGGCGGTGTCGGCCACGACGCGCAGGGGGCGGATCGCGGACGGGTCGACGAACGACACGACATGATCGGCGAACTCGGCGAGCATGTTGCGGGCCGTCACCGAGCCGCGACGCTGCGCCGCCGCCGGCCCTCTGGCGTCGAGCACGGCATCCGCCGTCGCCTTCACCTCGCCGAGTCCTGTGTCGACGCCCACCGGCCGCGCCCCCGAGAGGCAGAACTTCACGCCGTTGTACTGCGCCGGGTTGTGCGAGGCGGTGAACATCGCCCCGGGGGCGTCGAGTCGCCCTGCGGCGAAGTACACCAGATCGGTGCTCGCCATGCCGAGGTCGACGACGTCGACACCCTGCTCGGCGACACCCCGAACGAACGCCTCGACGAGTTCGCCGCCCGACGACCGCATGTCGCGCCCGACGAGCACGCACGGCGCGCCGGCGAAGCGGGCGAAGCCGACGCCGAGCGCGTGGGCGATGTCGGCGTTGAACTGGTCGGGAACGGTGCCCCTGACGTCATACGCCTTGACGATGTCGTCGAGTGCCCGCCGCTTGGTCGATGGCATGCGGGCCTAGACGCTATCGGCGTCGCCGACGTCGGGCGGCGGGACAACCGGCCCCTCTGGTTCGTCAGCCTCGTCAGCCTCAGCGGCCTCGTCGACGTCGTCATCGGCCCATGGACCGACTGCGGGAACGAACGGATGCGGCGTGGCGTGGCGCACGTCGCCCTGCACCCGCCACAGGACCAGCAGTCCGATGCCGATCAGGGTGAGCAGGTAGGCGATCCAGTCGATCGAGCCCATGCCGTACTCCATGCGCACCGACGTGGAGGTCGGCACCACCACCATGAAGTTCGGCGCCACGCGGAACGGCCCCTCCGCGCCCTCGACTCGCCAGTTCGGGAAGTAGCTGATCTTCACGAGCACGGGCACGCCCGGCTGCGACACCTCGAAGTCGACCGACTGGTCGCCGATCACGACATTCGACACCTCGACTGCCGGCATCGGCTTCGGCTGAATCATCTGGCCCGGCACCAGCACCTCGACCCGCTTCGGCTCGAGGCTCATCCGGCTGGCGTCGACGATTGCATCGATGCGGTCCCAGTCGTCCGGTCCGTCGAAGGCGGGCAGCGCCGCCCACTCGTCGGTGTTCTGGAACCAGCTCGCTCCCAGTTCGAGCGACCGCTCGCGCTGATCACCGCTGCGCTCGTTGACGACCACCGGCTGGATGTCGAGGGGCACCACGAGGTCGCTGTCGGCGACCTCGTAGATATTCCAGGGGCCGGCCTCGTCGACGAGGGTGAGGTCGTCGTTGGCATCGGCCTCGCGGCGTGCGTCGGCGGTGAACACCATCAGGTACCTGATGCCCATCTTCTGCAGCATCGGCACGCCGACCGACGCGTCGTTGTCGACGTACCGCAGCTCGCGCACCGGGTTGCTGCTGTTCTTGCTCATCGCGGCGGCAGCGAGGAAGTGATACGGCGTCGAGCCGGATGCCTCGAAGAACAGGCCCTCAGAGCTGCCGATGCACCCGTCGGTCCAGTGCGGGAGGAGCATCAGCGCCATCGTGGTGCCGTACGCGCCGGTCTCGGAGTTGTTCTCCCACAGTGCTCGGCCGCATCCACGGGTGTCGCCGAGCCGGGCCATCGTGTCGACGAGCGCCTTGTACTCGCCGTAGGCAGGCCGCCCCTCATATCCACCGAAGTTGTAGCGGGTCCACCCGTCACTGACCGCATCCTCCGAGGTGGGCGACAGCGTGATCGGATCCCAGCCGCCGATCCCCCACGCATAGACCGT
>JBJTRF010000234.1:0-2910 GCA_046076025.1 Ilumatobacteraceae bacterium | reverse complement strand
TTCCCCGCCGCCGCCGACGCGGCGATCACCCATCGCTGGGGCGGCACGCTGGCCGTGCCTCGCGACTGGACCAGTGCCGTGCACTTCGACCCCGTCACGCGTACCGGCTGGGCCGGCGGCTATAGCGGGCACGGCGTGGTGGCCGCCCACCTGTCGGGCCGCACGCTCGCCCACCTGGTGCTCGGCCACGACACCGAACTGACGTCGATGCCATGGGTGGGCCACCGCTCGCGCCGGTGGGAGCCCGAGCCGCTGCGGTGGATCGCGTCGCGCAGCATCGTGCAGGTGCTCGGCGGCGCCGACCGCTACGAGGATGCGACGGGCAACGCGGCGCGCCGGGTGCGGCTCATCCGCCGCTGGCTGCCGCCGTCCTGACCGCAGCAAACGACGCCACCTGCTCGAGCAGTTGCTCTGCCGCTGCGAGTTCGTCGACGAGATCGCGATCGGGCCCTGGCATCGGCAGCTCGCCGACTGCATCGACGAGGTCGCGCATCGGCTCGCCCAGCGTCACCATTCCCTCTCCGACGGCAGCCCTTGCGGCGCGCAGCGCCGTCACCAGCTCGCAGCACAGCAGCGTGCGCACCGCCGGCACCGACTCGCGCAACGCGGCAGCGGCCCGGCCCGAGTACGAGCCGTGGTCTTCTGTTCCCATCGAGATGGCAAGCGTGTGGCGGGTGACCGGGTCGGCGAGGCTGCGCACCGAGCCGAGAGCCGAGCCGGCGGTGTACTCGAGCACCATCACGCCCGAGCTGCCGTCGGGCCCGTCGGCGAGGAAGCGGCCGAGGCCGGTGTAGGCGGGATCGTTCAGCTTCACGATGCGCGACAGCGACAGGGTGAGCCACTGCGTGAGCGCCAGCCGCAGCGCATCCAGCCGCAGCGCCAGACTGGTGAGGAAGAACGCGCCGTGGTGCCATACGCCATCGGCGGTGAACCGCGGATTCTCGGCACGTACATCAATGCAGCGCTCAGTCTCGGCGATCGCCTCGTCGAGTGCGTCGAGCAGCGGCCCGCCCACGAACGGCGCCGCCCTCCATCCGAACGGGTCCTGCGTGCGCGCCGTGGCGTAGCGGGTGCCGTACAGCAGTCGGCGCATCACGCCGGCCACCTCGTCGGCCCCGCTCGATGGGCGAGCTGCCACCGCCTCCGGCGACCAGTGCTGCGAGTTGGCGCGCACGCCGAGTGCCCCGAGCGCCGTCAGTGCCAGCGATGCATCGATCAGCGTGCGCATCTCGCGCAGCCCCACTGCGGCCACCGCCAGCATCGGCGCACTCGAGCTCATCAGTGCCAGCCCTGCATTGGCACCGATGCCGTCGAGATAGGCGGCAGTCGTGCCGTCGCGCCATGGCCGCTCGCCGGTGAGGCACAGCGCCAGCTCGCCGAGCACCGTGATGTCGCCAGTGCCCACGCCGCCGAACTCGCGCACCATCGGCGACCGTCCGTCGTTCGCGGCGCGCAGCAGGGCATCGAGTACCTCGAACGGCACTCCCGATCCGGGCGCGCTCAGCTGATGGGCGCGGATCAGCATCGTGGCGCGGCCGACCTCGTCGCCGAGATCGCGGCCACCGCCGGCCGAATGCGAGCGCACCAGCCGCATGCCGTGGTCGCCGTCGGCATCGTCGGCGGCGATGTTGCGATTGGCACCCACGCCGGTGGTTCGCCCGTAGGCCGCGCCGGATGACGCCGCACGTGCAGCCTCGATCTCGTTGGCACGGATCGCCTGCTCGACACCATCAGCAAGGCGCAGGACGATGCGTTCGCCAGCCGCCGCTCGCCCGATCTCGTCGATGCCGACCCGGTCGACACCCAGCACGATCTCCCTCATCGGCGCCGAACGCTAGCCGCCGGCCCGATGAGCGATCCGGCGACGATCAGAAGTCGAAGATCTCGCCGAGGATGCTGGTGGCCTTCTTCTTCTTCGGGTGGCCGCCGCTCATGTGGCGGCGGTCGTACTCGTCCGAGTCGTCCTTCCGGCGGCCCGGGCCGGCGGCCGGCGGTGCCATCGAGGCGGTCGACCGCTCGATGATCTTGTCGAGCTCGCCGCGATCCAGCCACACGCCGCGGCAGTCGGGGCAGTAGTCGATCTCGATCCCCTGGCGGTCGGCCATCACGAGCTTGGCGTTGCAGTTCGGGCACTTCACGGTGGTTCTCCTTCGGCAGACGGGTCTTGAGGTGCCGAAGGTCTCTCCCGAGCCCCGTAGGGCCCACCGTGCCGGATCGTTGCCGATCGTGATGACGACAGGGTGTGAGGTGGGATACTCCCCTTCTCTCGTGAGCGTAGACGACCGCCGATCGGCGACGCACGTCACCTCCCCTAATGTGCCGTCATGCAGACCCATGTGATGGACCTGATGGCGGGTGTGTCGGGCCACAACTACGTGAACGGCCAGTACCGGCTTAGTGCCGGCGCCCGGCGGCCGGTGATCGACCCCGCCACCGAGCAGCCCACGGCCGAGTTTGCCCTCTCCACCCCGGGCGAGGTGGACGAGGCGGTGGCGGCCTCCCGGCGGGCCCAGCGCGAGTGGTGGGCGCTCAGCGCCCTCGAGCGGGCCGGGGCGCTGCACCAGGTGGCCGACCAGCTGCTGGCCCTTGCCCCGGTGATCGGCGAGTGCCTCACGCGCGAGATGGGCAAGCCGTTCCGCGAGTCGAACTGGGAGGGCGGCGCGTCGGCATCGTCGTTCCGCTACTACGCCGAGATCGCCCGTCACGAGCAGGGCCGCCTCGCCGGCTCGGCCATCGCCGGCCAGATGCACTTCACGCTGAAGGAGCCACTCGGCGTGGTTGTGTCGATCGTGCCGTTCAACTTCCCGGTGCTGCTGTTCGGTTGGCAGGCCGCCGCCTCGCTCGCCGCCGGCAACGCGATCATCGTCAAGCCATCCGACCTCACCCCGCTCACCCTGCTCGTGGCGATGG
>JBJTRF010000233.1:0-3169 GCA_046076025.1 Ilumatobacteraceae bacterium | reverse complement strand
TGATCGGGTAGCCCTTCATGTGGGCGATGGCGGCGAGGGCAATGCCGGTGTTGCCCGACGACGGCTCGATGAGCGTCTGGCCGGGCTGCAGGCGGCCGTCCTTCTCGGCCTGCTCGATCATGTGCTTGGCGATGCGGTCCTTCACCGACCCGAAGGGGTTCTGGCTCTCCATCTTGGCGACGATGCGCACCTCGGGATTCGGCGACAGGCAACTGACGTCGACGAGCGGGGTGTTGCCGATGAGGTCGAGCACGTTCTCGTTGATGACCACGGTACCTCCTTCGACACGCCATGCAATCGCCAGCCAAGGGCGACTATTCCGACCGGTTCTGTCGACATTGTACGCATGTGACCGGCCGGCGGCCACCCGTGCGCGAGATCCGACGCCCGCCGACCCGCCTGCCGGTCAGCCGGCGGCGACCGGCTCTTCGGCGACCTGGCCGTCGATGATGCGGTAGCTGCGGGTCTCGGGGGCCTCGCGCTTCAGCGACACGATGACGTAGTGCCAGCCGGGGTCGGGGGCCTGGGCGACGTCGGTGGGGCTGGGATACGGCTCGCTGTGGGTGTGGCTGTGGAACACGCCGATCACCTCGAGGCCGTCGTCCTCGGCGGCGCGCTCGGCTCGTAGCAGTTCCTTGCCGGGGATGCTGTAGATGCGAGCCGATGCGGCCTCGTTGGTGCACGGCACGAACCGGTGCACCGTGCTCGCCGTCCCCACCAGGAGGCCGCATGCCTCGAGCGGGTACCCGGCGTATGCGTGGGCGATCATCTCGGCGAACGCCTGCGCCGGGAACGACAGCGGCGTGCGGTGGGCGAACGGTGTCGGAGCGGACGGCATGGCGTCCGAAGGGTACCGCTACCCTCCTCGGCCATGGCGAAGCCCCGCGAGAAGTCGGCCGCCGCCCTCGGCCGGAAGGTGATCGCCAGCAACCGGCGGGCCCGCCACGACTACGCCATCCTCGACACGGTCGAGGCCGGCATCGTGCTGACCGGCAGCGAGGTGAAGGCCCTCCGCGAGGGGCACGCCCAGATGGCCGACGCCTTCGCCCGCGTGGTGCGCGGCGAGGTGTGGCTCGACGGCCTGCACATCCCGCCCTACAAGTTCGCCAACGGCTTCGGCGCGCACGACCCCAACCGGGCGCGCAAGCTGCTGCTGCACGGCCGCGAGATCACCAAGATCGACCACCGCGTCGCCACCGAGCACCTCTCGCTCGTGCCGCTCGCGCTGTACTTCAAGGACGGCCGGGTGAAGGTGGAACTGGCGCTGGCCAAGGGCCGCAAGCAGGCCGACAAGCGCGCGTCGCTCGCCAAGCGCGACTCGGCCCGCGAGATCGCCCGCGCCATGGGGCGTCAGCGGAAGGGAAGGGACTGAGATGAGCAGGCTCGCACTGGTGCGCCCGCCGAGCCCGAGGCTCGCCGACGGCATCGTCACCCACATCGAGCGCACGCCGGTCGACGTGCGGCGGGCGATGCAGCAGTGGCGCGACTACGTCGACGTGCTGGAGGCACACGGCTGGCGCACGATCGAGGTGCCCGAGGCACCCGACTGCCCCGATGCCGCCTTCGTCGAGGACACGATGGTGGTGTACCGCGACGTCGCCGTGATCGCCAGGCCCGGCGCCGACGAGCGCAAGCCCGAGGTGGCCGCCGCCGCCGACACCATCGCATCGCTCGGCTACCGGCTTGCGCGCATCGAGGCGCCCGGCACCCTCGACGGCGGCGACGTGCTGAAGGTGGGCGACACCATCTATGTGGGACGCGGCGGCCGCACCAACGCCGAGGGCATCGCGCAGCTCGCCGCCGCCTTCGAGCCCCTCGGCGCCTCGGTGGTGACAGTGCCGATCACCAAGGTGCTGCACCTCAAGAGCGCCGTCACTGCGCTGCCCGACGGCACGGTGATCGGCTGGGAGCCTGTCGTCGACGACGTCTCGGCCTTCCCCGCCTTCCTTGCGATGCCCGAGGAGGGCGGCGCGCACGTCGTGCTGCTCGACGACCGCCGCCTGCTGATGTCGGCCGACTGCCCGCAGAGCGCGGCCCTGCTGCGCGCCCGCGGCTACGAGCCGATCGAGGTCGACATCAGCGAGTACGTGAAGCTGGAGGGCTGCGTCACCTGCCTGTCGGTGCGCCTCCGCCACGCGCCCGGCGCCTGAGGCATCTCGACCCGCTGCAGTGCGGGCTGCTGGGGTGCGCCCAGTCAGGGCGATGTCGTTCGCCCCGTTTGTGTCTATGCAGATAGACAGATGACCGGCTACGGTGTGCTCCGGCGGTTGCGCGCTCTCGGCTGCTGGCCCGTCCGCCAGCGTGGATCGCATGTCATCGTCAGGCGCAGCGGGGGTTGCCAGACGGTGATTCCGGTCCACACCGGGCGCGTCGTACCCGCCGGAACGCTTCGGGCGATCGAGCGGGCGCTCGAGCCCTGCCTCGGAGGGAGTTGGATGACATGACTGACCACACCGCCTTCACCGCCGTCTACGCCTTCGAGGAAGGTGCGTGGCAGGTGAGCATCAGGGGACAGCGCGGCTGCCAGACTTACGGGCGCAGCCTTCGCCAGGCGCAGTCCCGCATCCGCGAGGCCCTCTCGCTGTGGCTTGACGTCCCGCCCGACGCGCTCGTCATCGTCGACGAGTACCCGACGGCCCTCGCTGCGGTAGCCCGCACCGTCCGCCAGGCGCGAGCTGCCGCCTCGGCGGCCGAGGCATCGGCCCGGCAGCAGACTGCTGCGGCCGTCTCCTCGATGACCGAGATCGGACTCAGCCGGCGGGACGCTGCGCAGATCCTTGGCCTCTCGCACCAGCGAGTGCAGCAACTGCTGGACGCTCGCTGAGCGAACCCGCCCTGCGACATCAGTCGTAGTGTCGGCGGCGGGCGGCGGTGACCTTCGAGCCGTTCTTGCTGTGGTTGCCCTGCCAGCCGCAGGCAGTGCATCTCACCTCGCGCCCGGTGTAGTAGTCGTCGATGCAGCACCCGCCGAGCTCGACGTCCCCCCGCTCCGCCGCCTCGAAGAGGAATGGCGCCGGCATGCCGAAGAGCACGCGCACCACCGTGTGCTCGCCGCAACTCGGGCAGGTCCAGCGGGGGAAGTCGTCGGTCTCGGAATCAGTGTCGAAGTCGCTCATGCGGGGCCTACGCACGGCCGGGGCAGGCGCGTGACTCGCGGCGCCACTGATCC
>JBJTRF010000232.1:0-3384 GCA_046076025.1 Ilumatobacteraceae bacterium | reverse complement strand
GAACTCGGCGACGTCGCTGACGGTGGTGGTGTCGGTGGCTGCGGGTGCGTTGACGGGTGCGCGGTCGCTGACGGTGACGAATCTCGACCGGGGCACGGCGACGCTGGCGACGGGCCTGACGGTGAACGCGGGTCCGACGCTGACGGCGTCGACGCCGGCGGTGCTGGGCCAGGGCGCGCTGGCGCAGACGATGACGCTGACGGGTACCGGGTTTGCGGCGCCGATGACGGTGACGAGCTCGAATGCGGGCGTGACGTTCGGTGCGGTGACGGTGGTGTCGGCGACGTCGGCGACGGTGCCGGTGTCGGTGGCCGCCGGGGCGACGCTGGGCGCGTCGGACATCGCGGTGGTGAAGGCCGACGGCGGCCGTGCGGTGCGCGTGGGCGCGCTGACGGTGACGGTGGGTCCGGCGGTGTCGTCGATCACGCCGACGGTGCTGGCGCAGGGCGCGGCGGTGCAGACGATCACGGTGAACGGCTCGAACTTCGTGACGGGCGCGACGGTGACGTTCGGGGCTGGCGTGTCGGCGAGCGCGGCGACGTTCGTGAGCTCGACGAGGCTGCTGGTGAACGTGACGGTCGCGGCTGCGGCGGTGGCGGGTGTCCGCGACGTGGTGGTGACGAACCCGGACCAGGGCCGCGGGGTGCTGGCCGGCGGGTTCACGGTGACTGCGGCGCCGACGTTGACGTCGGTGACGCCGGCGTCGGCTGGTCAGGGTGCGGTGTCGCGGTCGTTGACGGTGGTGGGTACCGGGTTCCAGGCGGGTATCACGGCGGTGTTCTCGGGTGCGGGTGTGACGGTTCACTCGCTGACGGTGAACTCGGCGACGTCGCTGACGGTGGTGGTGTCGGTGGCTGCGGGTGCGTTGACGGGTGCGCGGTCGCTGACGGTGACGAATCTCGACCGGGGCACGGCGACGCTGGCGACGGGCCTGACGGTGAACGCTGCGCCGACGGTGGCCACGCTCACGCCGGCGTCGCGCTCGATCGGCGCCGCCAACCAGTCGATCGTCATTGCCGGCACGGGCTTCGCTGCCGGCGCAGCGGTGACGTTCTCGTCGCCGTCGGTGACGGTCAACTCGGTCACCTTCAACAGCGCCACCCAGCTCACCGCCAACGTGTCGGTGTCCGGCGCCGCAACGGTCGGGGTCTCCGACATCACGGTCCGCAACGCCGATGGTGGCGGCGTGTCGCTTGCCGGCGCGTTCTCGATCGTGACCGCGCCGACGGTGACGTCGGCGAGCCCCACGGCCCTCGGCGTCGGCGCCACCTCGCGCACGGTCACCGTGACCGGCACCGACTTCCAGGCCGGATCCACGGTGGCGTTCTCGGGCACCGGCATCACCGTCAACTCGGTCACGCTCGTCAGCTCGACGACGCTGAGCCTGCTGGTGACCGTCGCAGCCGCCTCGACGCTCGGGCCGCGCGACCTGACGGTGACCAGCGGCGGTGCCACGGCGACGCTGACCGGGGCGCTCAGCCTCACCGCCGCCCCCACCGTTACGGCGTTCGCCACGTCGACCGCCTCGTCGGCGGCCGGCCAGGGTGCCGTCACCCGGTCGTTCAACGTCACCGGCACCGGCTTCGTGTCGGGCGCAACCGTGGAGTTCTCCGGCACCGGCGTCACGGTCAACTCGGTCACATTCGTCAGTGCCACGAACCTCACGGTGGTCGTGAGCGTGCTGCTCACCGCCACGGTGGGCGCACGCGACGTGCGGGTCGTGAACCCCGACTTCGGCACCGGCACCCGTGTGGGCGGCCTCACCATCACCGCCGCCCCGACGATCACGTCGCTCACCCCGAACAGCCGTGCCCAGGGTGCCCTGAACTCGGCCGTCACCGTTGCGGGCACCGGCTTCCAGACCGGTGCGCTGGCCACGTTCTCGGGCACCCTGGTGACGGCAACCACGTCGTCGGTGACGGCGACCTCGCTGGCCATCGCCGTCACCGTGTCGCAGACCGCAGCCACAGGCCTGCGCAGCATCACCGTCACCAACCCCGACGGCGGCACGCGCACCCTTGCCAACTCGTTCACCGTGCTCGCAGGGCCGACCGTCACGTCGGTGAGCCCGGCCACCCTGGCCCGCGGCGCCTCGGCCACCATCACCGTGAACGGCACCGGCTTCGTCACCGGCGCCACGGTGTCCTTCGGCGGAACCGGCCTCACGCTCGGTGCGGTGACCTTCGTCAGTGCCACGCAGCTGCGGCTCACCGTGACCGCCGCCTCGACGGCGACGATTGGCCTGCGCGTGATCCAGGTGACGACGCCGTCGAACGGCGGGCGCTTCACCACCTCAACGATCGGCCTCACGATCACCTAGCCGGCAAGGTGCCTGCGCAGTGCGGGCAGCGCCGTCAGCGTGCACGGTGACGGGCGTACACTCGACGCATGGCGACTGAGCGCATGGCGGGCTACGAGTGGCGTGTTCCAGACGACGAGCAGGGCGGCAGGTACGCCAACCTGGTCGGGGTATGGCACTCGGCGCACGAGTTCACGCTCGACTTCGCCACCACCCAGCAGCCCGAGCAGCGCAATGACGGCATCGTCGTGCCGGTGCAGGTGACTTCGCGGGTGAAGTTGCCGGTGAGCGTGCTCTTCGACCTGATCCGCGCCCTCAACGAGAACATGACGAAGTACGAGCAGGTGTACGGGCCGATCTCGCGACCGGGCGACAACCGGCCCACCTATCCGCCGGACGACCTCGTCGGCGGCTGACGTCGGCGGCTGACGTCGTCAGCGCACACGCCGTCTAGGTGCAGCGCCCTCGGCAGGATTCGAACCTGCGCACACGGCTCCGGAGGCCGATGCTCTATCCCCTGAGCTACGAGGGCGGGGTCGAACCGGGGTGGCGATGGGCCCGAGTGGCACACGACGCCGGCGACGACCCGCACACGATACCGAGAATCGGTCCTCGTCAGCCGTCCGCCGGCCGTTACCATCCACTCTTCATGGCCGACCCGCTGCACACCATCGCCGAGACGGTGCGCGTCGTGCTGGCCGACCTCACCGGACTGCCCGCCGACGAGATCGACCCGGTCGTGCGCCCGAGCGACCGGGCGGATGCGCAGGTGAACGGGGCCCTGGCCCTCGCCAAGCAGGTGGGCAGCGCGCCCCGCGATCTCGCCGCAGCGCTGGCGGCCGACCCGCGGCTGGCCGAGCACTGCGCCGCCGCCGAGGTGGCCGGGCCGGGCTTCGTCAATCTCACCTTCACCGATTCGTTCCTCGGCGCCGAGCTTGCTGCGGCTGCTGGCGACGACCGGCTCGGCGTGCGTCCGGCGGCGCTTGCGCACACCGCCGTGGTCGACTACTCGGCGCCGAACGTGGCCAAGGAGATGCACGTCGGGCACCTGCGCAGCACGGTGATCGGCGACTCCATCGTGCGGC
>JBJTRF010000231.1:0-10294 GCA_046076025.1 Ilumatobacteraceae bacterium | reverse complement strand
GGGGGGGGGGGGGGTCTTGTGGGGTGGCCCCAGCGGTCGGCTCCCCCACCACTGTCAGGTCGCTGAGCCCTCTGCCTTGAAGATCGACGTCAGCCAGATCTGGCCGGAGAACCCGGCACCGTCACGGACGAACGAGCCGCTGCCATCTGGCTGCATCAGTGTGCCGACGCCCATCACCGACTTGTTGCTGATGATGGCCCACGTGGTGAACGACGTCGGGATGATGAAGCACTCGCTGGCGAATCGCCGGTTGATGTCCTCGGCGTAGCCGCGGCGTGCGTCGGGATCCGCCTCGCTGCGGCTGAGGTCGAGGAGGCGGTTGATCTCGGGATCGTCGAGGCGGCCGAAGTTCAGGGCCAGATTGCCGTCGGGGAGGGCGGCCGAGCCGTGCCACCAGAAGTACTGCCCGTCGACGAACAGGCCGGCGTGGTTGCGCCACCCGAAGGCGTCGAACTCAGGAGCGCCGAAGAGCGCGTTGTTGATGAGCTTCGACTGCTCGATCTGGGTGATCGTCACGTCGACACCGACTGCGCCCCACGCGTCCTGCAGGTACTCGGCAGTGGCGAGGCTGCTCGCTGAGGTGGTGGTCGAGTAGTTCACGGTGATCTGGCCGTTGGCTGCCTCGTACGCCTCGATGGCAGCGGTTGCCGCATCGGGGTCGTAGGTCGGCGCGCCGTTGTCGGCGAGGTTGCCTTCCTGTCCGGGCGAGAACGGGCCGTTGGCGATCTGCGGGTAGCCGTTGGCCACCGTGGCGATCAGGTCCTCCTTGTCGATGGCCTGGTGCAGCGCGCACCTGACCTCCTTCGACTGCAGCGGGCCGGGCTTGGAGAGGTGGAACAGGATGTAGTTCGTCTCGCTGTACTCGGCCTGGAGCAGGAAGTTGAAGTCGGTCGTCGCGCCGAATCCCGGGTCGTACTCGCTCACCACGGCGGCGTCAGACGTCGAGATGAGGTCGACGTCGCCCGATTCGAGGGCGGCGGCGCGGACCTGCGAGTCGGGGATCACGCGGAACTCGATCTCGTCGAGGTACGGCAGTTGGCGTCCCGCTGAGTCCTTCTGCCAGTAGTTCGGGTTGCGGGTGACGACGAGCTTGCCGCCCTCACCTGGCGCGTACTCCTTGAACATGAACGGGCCGGTGCCCACGGCATCGGTGGCATTCGCCGAGCCGGCCGCCACGGCGTCGAGCCACGTCGGCGAGGCGACGAGGCCGAACTGGCCGCCGAGGTAGTAGGGGAACAGCGGCCACGACAGGGGCTCGGCGGCATTGCCGTCCTTGCCGGTCTTGAGGACGAAGGTGAGGTCGTCCACCTTCTCCATGACGAGCTTGCAGGCCAGGTTGGCGAGACCGCCGTCGGCCTTCCAGCAGGCGGGGTCGCGGGCGAGATCCTTCACACCGGCGCTCACCAGCAGGCCGCTACCCGTGGCGTTGAGGTTGTACATCACGGCGTCGGCATTCAGCGGGGTGCCGTCGTGGAACGAGATCCCCTCGCGCATTGTGATCGTGAACTCGGTGCTGTCAGCGTTGGCGGTGATGCTCTCGGCGAGGTACGGGCGCCAGTTCAGATCGTCGTCGACCGACACGAGCGGGTCGTAGAAGGTGCGGGCGCGCATGTGGCAGAACGAGTCGCACTGCATGGCGGCGGGAGTCCACGGGTTCGACACCTCGGCCTCGCCGCCGATCACGATGCGGCCGCCCATGACGGGCTCGACCTCGGGCATCGTCACCGGTGCATTGGTGACGGTCGGCTGCGTGGCGTTGGGATCGCCGCTCGTCGCGGGCGAGGTGTCCTCGGCGATCTCCTCCTTCTTGCTGCAGGCGGCGGCGACCAGCCCGAGGCTGATCACCACTGCGGCGACGATCCGGCCGGCTCCCCGGCCACGACGACTGTTGCGCACGTGCTTCCCCCTTCGCTCGTAGACGTATGTGCACCGGATCTCGGTGAGACGGACCCCCATCGCGTCCCGGATGGGCGAACCATAGCCCTTGCGCGACAGCGGCGGGGAACGAACACGGCCGACGTCGCCCGTGGCTCGCACGAGGGCGCACGACGGCGCCCCACGGAGGACGCCGCGATACGTTCAACGCATGGCAGACGGAGCCTCGCTGCCGCTGCGGCCGGACTATCTCGAGCGCCCGCTGTCGAACCGGTTCTCCGAGCGGCACCGCGGATTCGCCGCCGCAATGCAGCGGCACGCCGACGCGGTGTCGAACGCGGTGCCCGCCTACCAGGACCCCGTGACGGGACTGATGGTGTTCACGGCGGCGTTCCTCGCCGAACGCGGCTGGTGCTGCGCAAGTGGGTGCCGGCACTGTCCGTTCGAGCAACCGCCGCGGCGGGGCACCGCCTGAGCGTGCCCGCAGGCGCTCCCATGTGAAGCGCTTGACGAAATGTAAAGTGCGTTCGATGGCTGCGCCCGTTGTCACCATTGCCGCGACCGTCGACGAGGTGGTCGGCCTGCTCTCGTCGGATCCCGAACGGGTGATCCTCGCCGGCGGCACCGACATGCTGGTCGAACTCAACGAGCACCGCCGCCGCTCGCCCGTCGGCGTCATCGCCGTCGACCGGGTGGCGGAGCTTCGCTCGTGGTCCCACGACCCCGCTGCGGCGACCGTCACCATCGGCTCGGCAGTGCGGTGGTCGGAGATCGAGCGCGGGCCGCTCGCCGACCTCGTGCCGGCGCTGGCCCAGGCCGCCCGTACCGTTGGGTCGCCGCAGATCCGCCATGCGGGAACCATCGGCGGCAATCTCGGCACCTGCTCGCCGGCCGGCGACGGACTGCCCCCGCTCGCCGCACTCGATGCGATCGTCCACCTGCGGTCGGATTCCGGGGCCAGGAGCCTTCCGATCTCGGAGTTCATGGTCGGCCCGAAGCGCACGGCAGCCGGCCGGCACGAGCTCATCACCGGCGTCACCATGCCGACAGCGACTGGATGGCAGGGGTACTCGAAGGTCGGCGTCCGCAACGCGATGGTGATCTCCATCGCGAGCGCCTGCCTTGTGCACGATCTCCCGACGTCGTCGGTGCGCATCGCGCTCGGCTCGGTAGGGCCGACCGTGCTCCGCTGTGCCGCTGCCGAGGAGATGCTCCGGTCGCGGGTCGACCTCAGCGCCAGGCGTCCCGCCGTCGGCGACGACGTCGTCGCCGAGTTCGCTGCGCTCGTCCGCGCCGCCGCCCGGCCGATCGACGACCACCGGTCGTCCGCCGCCTACCGATCGCACGCCGTCGGCGTGCTCGCTGCCCGACTCCTGAGGAGCGCCCTCCCCAATGGCTGACACCATCGACTACCGCCTCCACGTGAACGGCGAGGCACGCGATGTCGCCGACGCACACGTTGACGAGAACCTGCTCTTCGTACTCCGCGAGCGCCTCGGGCTGACCGGCACCAAGGGAGCCTGCGAGCAGGGCGAGTGCGGCTCGTGCAGCGTGCTGGTCGACGGCTCGCTCGTCTGCAGCTGCCTCGTCCTGGCCGCATCGGCCGTCGGGCGCCGCATCGTCACGATCGAGGGGGTTGCCCCCGCGGGCACCCCGAGCCGCGTGCAGCGGGCGTTCGTCGACGCCGGTGCCGTGCAGTGCGGCTTCTGCACGCCCGGCCTCATCATGGCGACCGAGGCACTCCTCGAGCGGTCGCCGTCGCCCGCCGAGTTTGAGGTCCGCGAGGCGCTCTCCGGCAACATCTGCCGCTGCACGGGCTACGGCCGCATCCTCGACGCCGTGGCGAGCGTCGTCGCCGAGTCGGCTGCCGAGGACCGCTGATGGCCGCCGGCACGGGCACCACCACGCCGCTGGCCGGCCGGCTCGGCCAGTCGACCGAGCGACCCGACGGCGTTGCCAAGGTGCAGGGCAGCTTCGAGTTCTCCGGCGACTTCCGCCTCGAGGGCGGGCTCTGGGGCGCCACGCTGCGATCGCCGCACCCGTATGCGCGCATCGTCAGGGTCGATGTCACCCCCGCATGGTCGATACCCGGCGTCGAGGCGGTGATCACCGCAGACGATGTTCCCGGTGCTGCGACCTACGGCCTGATCGCCCATGACCAGCCGGTGTTCGCGAGCACCTACGTGCGCTTCATGGGCGAGCCGGTGGCTGCCGTCGCCGCCGACCACCCGGCCACCTGCCGGCGTGCGCTCGAGGCCATTGTCGTCGAGTACGAGGTGCTGGATCCGCTCACTGATCCCGAGCGGGCGATCGACGGGTCGGCCCCTCCGATTCACCCCGACGGCAACGTGATCCGCCGCCAGCGCATCGTCCACGGCGACCAGTCGATCGTCGGCCCGGTCACTGTCGAGGGCACCTACGAGATCGGCCGCCAGGACCAGGCGTTCCTCGGCCTCGAGGCGGCGATGGCCGTGCCCGACCACGACGGCGGTGGCGTCGAGCTCATCGTTGCCACGCAGTGGCTGCACGAGGACCGAGCCCAGATCGCGGCCTGCCTCGGCATGGCGCCCGAGCGCGTGCGACTCATCCTCGGCGGCGTCGGCGGCGCGTTCGGCGCACGCGAGGACATCAGCCTGCAGGTGCACACGTGCCTGCTCGCACTGCGGACGGGTCGTCCAGTGAGGATGGCGTACGACCGTCGGGAGAGCTTCCTGGGCCACGTGCACAGGCATCCGTGCACGATCTGGATGCGTCACCATGCCGACCACGACGGCACGATCAGGCGCATCGAGGCCAGGTTCGTCTTCGACGGCGGGGCCTATGCCAGCACCTCCTCGGCGGTGCTGGTCAACGGCATCACCCATACGCAGGGCCCGTACCGCTGCGAGAACGCCACGGTCGACGGCTGGGCGGTGCGCACCAATAACCTGCCGTCGGGTGCGATGCGCGGCTTCGGCGTGGTGCAGGCGTGCTTCGCGCACGAGAGCCAGATGGACCGCCTTGCCGCGGCATGCGGCCTCGACCCCGTCGAGATCCGGCTGCGCAATGCCATGCGAACCGGCGACCGGCTCATCACCGGGCAGGAGGTTCGCAGTGTCGCTCCCGTCGAGCGCCTGATCCGCGAGGTGGTGGCGCTGCCGCTGCCCGACCAGCCGGTCGGCGGGCACGACGGCGACCCGCTCCGACTGCCCGGCGGCACCGGCCTCACCACCGGCAGCCAGCACGTCCGCCGGGGCATCGGCTATGGCGTCAGCATCAAGAACCTCATGTACAGCGAGGGCTTCGACGACTACAGCACGGCCCGCGTGCGCATCGCCGACGGCGTGGCGACGGTGAAGTTCGCCACCGTCGAGGTCGGCCAGGGCTTCGTCACGCTCGCCCAGCAGATCGCCCGCACGGTGCTGGGCGTCGACGAGGTGGTGCTCGACCGCATCGACACGCTTGTCGGCTCTGCCGGCTCGACCTCTGCGTCGCGCCAGACATGGATGAGCGGGGGCGCGGTCGACGGCGCGTGCCGCCTCGTGCTCGGACACGTCTTCCACCACGTGGCGGAGGTTCACGGCGTGCCGGTGCACCGGCTCGCCGTCGACGGGCGCGACGTCATCGACACCGAGGGAACGCTGCGGCTGTCCGTCGCCGAGGCGACAGCGGGCGTCGAGTTCGACGAGACGTTCGAATACCACCATCCCCCGACCGACGACCTCGACGAACTCGGCCAGGGGAACTGCCACACCGCCTTCGCCTTCGCTGCGCACCGTGCCGTGGTCGATGTCGATCCCGATCTCGGCCTGCTGCGGGTGGTGCAGGTGGCCACTACCCAGGACGTGGGCCGCCTGCTCAATCCCGTGGCAGCCGTCGGCCAGGTCGAGGGAGGCATCGCGCAGGGCATCGGCCTCGCCGTGATGGAAGAGCTGCTGCAGGTCGACGGCATCGTTCGCAATCCGACCTTCACCGACTATCTCCTGCCCACGTTCCTCGACATGCCCGACGTGGTGGTCTCGTTCGTCGAGGAGCCCGAGCCGCAGTCGCCGCTGGGCGCCAAGGGCGTCGGGGAGCCCCCGACGGTGTCGAGCACGCCGGCCGTCGTGGCGGCCATCCGCGACGCGCTCCGCGATGCTGGCGGCGAGCAGATCAGCAGGGTGCCCGTGCGGCCTTCCGACATCGCCCTCGGCGCTTCGGCCCACGCCTGAGTCGCCGCCGGCGACCATCTCTGACCGGCTGAGGCCGAGCCACTAGGTTCACGGCGATGAGCGAGCGCGAGATCATGACCTGGGACATCTTCGGCACGGCGTCGCGAGAGCTGGCGCAGATGGTCGCCGACGACTACGAGCCCGACATGATCCTGTCGATCGCGAGGGGCGGCCTGCTGATCGGCGGCGCCCTCGGCTATGCCCTCAGCGTGAAGAACGTCTACACGATGAACGTCGAGTTCTACACGGGCGTCGACGAGCGTCTCGAGGTGCCGCGAATCCTTCCCCCCGCACCCGACTTCGTCGATCTCGCCGACGCACGCATCCTCATCGCCGACGACGTGGCCGACACGGGCCACACCCTGCGCAGCGTGCAGGAGTTCTGCGCCGGCAAGGTGGCCGAGGTCCGCACGGCGTGCCTGTACGAGAAGAGCCATTCCGTCGTGAAGTGTGACTACGTGTGGCGCCGCACCGACCAGTGGATCAACTTTCCCTGGAGCGACAAGGACCCCGTCGCCCGGCGCGAGTGGAGCGTCCGCGACGCCTGATCAGCGGGCGAGTGCCTCGAGGGGCGACAGGTCGAGGCGGTCGAGGGCCGGAAGGTGCTGGCGTACCACCTGCGACCTGAACCGGGCGCAGAGGTCGGGGCGGAAGAACCCGGCACCCTCGCGGATGACGTAGTTGAGGACGAAGAAGCGGTACACCTCGGGCAGGAAAATCACCTCGTCGCGGGTCATCGGGAACACACTGCGGTATGCGCTGAGGAACTCGAGGAACGTCGGCTCGACGAGCGTGTGCGGGCCATAGGTGAACTCGGTCCGGTCGCCGGTCTTCGACGACACCCTCGAGAGGAAGTAGAAGTCGAGCAACCGTGGCTCGATGCGGAACCAGTCGTAGTCCCAGCGGCTGTAGAGGCGGAACGACCCGTCGGGCTGCGCGTCGACCGAGAAGTTGCCGAGGTTCCAGTCGATCAAGACGGGAATGCGGGTCCATTCGTCGTAGCCAACGTCGATGAGTCGCTCGAGGAATCGGTGGGCGTGGCGCCAGAGCGGGCCGATCGCCTCAGACGGGAGGCTGAAGTTCCGCGGCGCGAACGGACTCTCGAGCAGTTCGAGCAGGTGGATGGCGTCGCTCTTGATCGTCTTCGACCCGGCAGGGATCGAGGGCGCGATTGCAGTGCAGGCGAGGTGGAACTCGGCCATCTCCCGCCCGAGGTTGCGGATCTGGTCGACGCCGAGCACTTTCGGCAGTGTCTGGCGTCGCGGGACATCGTCGTAGAAGACCGCCCACATCGTCTGGTCGTACCAGGTGAAGAGCCGGCCGTCCTTCAGCCGGATGTCGGCCAGCATGCCGTCGAAGCGCGTGCCGTGCAGCAGTTCGGCGCAGCGGCGCAGTCGGTCGTGGTCCTCGTAGAAGAGGAAGTACGAGCCGTAGTTCGACACCTTGCAGATGGTGGTGGAGCCGTCGTCGAGGTGGAGGCGGAAGACATGGTTGGTCGAGACGTCGGCGCTGACGTCATCGACTCGCACGATGTTGCGCCGGTCGCCGTAGTCGTCCCACGCCGCCGACACCGCACGGCGGTGCTCAGGCGAGTCGGACACATCCCGATCGTATTGCGGAAGGCTGCGCCGAGGCGCGCAGGGATGGCTCCGTCGAGATGGTCTGTCGGCTCAGCTCGCGTCGCGTGCGCGCACGCCGATCGGCGCAATGAGCCGATAGCCGGCACCGTGGCGCTCGTCCTCGCTCTCGCCACCCCAGAGCCCGTACTCGTGATGCTGGCGCGCGTAGTCGCGGCACGTGGTGAACACTCCGCACTCGCCGCACACCGTGCGGGCCATTGCCTCGCGCATCTCACGCGACTGCGGCCGCTCGGCGGCATCGGGGAAGAACAGGTGCGTCAGGCCCCGGCAGGCAGCGTGCGACATCCAGCGGTCGTCGGTCGCTGTCCGCCGGTTCGTCGGCTCGACCCCGCTCATCCGCCACGCCCCTTCGTCTCGTGTCGCCCGCATCCGGAAGATCTAGTTGCACTCGGCAACCACCATCATGGTAGTCCATGCGGCAAGACGCCCCGACCGAGATTGCTGACCGTTGAGCGGTCGGTCGCTACAGGATCAGACGAGGAGGTGGCGCACGCCGGCAGCGAAGCGGTCGACGTCGTCGGCGGTGGTATCCCACGCCGTCATCCACCGCACCTGGTGGCGGCGCACGTCCCAGTCCCAGAAGAAACACCACTGCCGCAGCGGCTCGATCACCTCGGCGGGCAGGCACGGGAACACGCTGTTCACCTCGGGTGCCTCGTCGAAGTGCACGCCGGGAATGTCGTGAGTGGCGTCGTAGAGGCGTCGGGCCATGGCGTTCGCCCCGGCGGCGAGCCGCATCCAGCGGTCGTCGTCGAGCAGGGCCACGAGCTGCGCGGAGACGAACCGCATCTTCGACGGCAGCTGGTTCACCTGCTTGCGGACGTAGGCGGCGCGCTCGGCGAGCTGTGGCCGCAGGTACACCACGGCCTCGCCGCCGAGGATGCCGGCCTTCGTGCCGCCGAAGCTGACAACGTCGACGCCGGCGTCGACCGTGAATGACCGCAGCGCCGCATGCGTGCCACCGAGCGCCGCCGCGGCATTGGCGAGCCGCGCGCCGTCGAGGTGCACGTACATCCCCATCCGGTGCGCCGTGTCGCACAGGGCAGCGATCTCGTCGGCGGAATAGACGGTGCCGAGCTCGGTGCTCTGGGTGAGCGACACGACGCCGGGTTGCGCGTGGTGCTGGACGCCCTGCAAGTGGGCGAGTTCCTCGAGCTGCGCAGGTACCAGCTTGGCGCGGGCCGACTGCTGTGGCAGCAACTTCGCGCCGATCACCCTCTCGGGTGCTCCGGTCTCGTCGACGTTGATGTGGGCCCAGTCAGTGCACACCACGGCATCACCTGGTCGGACCATCGTCGCCAGGGCCATGACGTTGGCACCGGTGCCGTTCCACACGACGAACGACGACGACGCCGATCCGAAGAGATCGCGCATGCGCTCCTCGAGCGCCGCGGTCCATCGATCGGCACCGTAGGCGAGCGCATGACCGGCATTCGCCTCGAGTACCGCCTCGATGACGGCGGGGTGCGCCCTGGCAGCATTGTCGCTGGCGAACGCGCACGACGGCGCCACGGGCATCGAGTTCGATCGGGAGGCACGCATGTCGGTCACGGCGACAGTGTCGCGCAGGCGGGTCAGTCGCCGAAGACGGTGGTGATGACGCGGCCGATTCGGTCCGCGGCAGACACCGATAGGTCGCTGACCACCATCGAGCGCTGCAGCCAGCGGTCGGTGCCGTCGTAGCGGGCGACGAACGGCGACCGGCCGTGCACGGCGAGGGCATTGTCGACCACCAGCACGTCGCCTGCTTCGAGCACGACCCCGGTGTGGTGCTCGCGCACCGCATCACCGAGGAGACGAAGTGCAGCTGCTGCAGCATCGTCGAGGCCCACCATCAGATCCTCGTCGAATACCATCGTCGGCTCGTCGAACGTGCCACTGAGCACGGGCACCGGATTGCTGAGTCGGTTCGCCCTGCCGTGCAGGTAGCTCTCGTCGACTGCGGTGCGAAAGCGCGGCTCGAAGAGCGCATCGGCAGCGGCCTCGGGCAGGAGCGGCAGCACTTCGCGCACGGAGGCGAGCGTCGTGACGGCGGCGGCATCGCCGCGCAGGCAGGCGAGCAGCAGGTAGCGCGGGCGGTGCGGGTGGAACGCGGCCTCGGTGTGGAACATGAGATCGGACGTCGACGACGTGCTCACCTGGCGGTCGGCGGTGCTGGCAACCGGCACGAGGTTCTGGACGATCTCGCCGCCGTGCTCGGGCAGGTAGCCGACCGGGTGGCCCATCATTCGGGCAATGGTGAGCAGGGCGAACTCGCTGATGCTGTCCTTGGCCGTCGGGGCCGTCGGCGATGCCGGAGTCGCCGGGATGTCGCCGAGGCAGACATTGCGCACCAGCAGCGCGCCTGCAGGATGTGGCCGCTCGGCGAAGTCGGCGAGTGCCGCGTACACCGAGGTCGGCAGCAACTGCGTGAGGCGGCCCGCGACGAGCACCGCATCGTCGTCGGTGTGGCGCATCGTCGTCGGTACCGCCGGGGTCCAACCGCCAGCGTCGACGGAGGGAGGCATGACATGCGCACGGCGGGCGGCCTGCAGAGGCTGGGTCGAGCTCATCACGTACTCCGGACTTGGGGGGGGACCACACGCTGCG
>JBJTRF010000230.1:0-9504 GCA_046076025.1 Ilumatobacteraceae bacterium | reverse complement strand
TGTGCTGCGAGCCGAAGAAGTGCTTGCCGGGGCCGACCTCGGCGAAGCCGTCGAGCGCGAACTGGTCCTCGTCGAGCGAGATGCCCTTCAGGAACGTGCCGGCCGCGCCGGCGAGGTCGACATCCATCATGAACTTCTCGTAGCCCATCGTGAGCGCCCCCTCGAGCCAGCCTGCCGAGTGGAGGATGAAGTTGGCGCCGCACAGCAGCGCCGCCATGAAGCTGACCGCCGACTCGGTCATCGCCTGGCCGTCGGCCACCTTCGAGTGCGTGAACGCGCCCGAGCAGCGCAGCGGCAGGTTCACCCGCCGGGCGAGCTGGCCCACCACGAGCGAGCCGAGTGCCGGCTCGGGCATGCCGAAGGTGGGGCTGCCCGAGCGCAGGGCCATTGACGACAGGAAGTTGCCGTAGATCACGGGGCTGCCGGGACGCACGAGCTGGCCGAGCGCCACGCCCACCAGCGTCTCGGCGTGTGCCTGGGCGATGGCACCGGCGTTGGTGACAGGGCCCATGGCGCCGCCGAGGATGAACGGCACTACGACCGGTGCCTGGTTGGCGCGGGCGTACGTCTTGAGGGCGCCGGTCATGGTGGCGTCCCAGACCAGCGGCGAGTTGGCGTTGACGTTGCCGAGGATGACGCACTGCCGGTCGACGACGTCGGCACCGAACACGATGCGCGCCATCTCGATGCTGTCGGCGGCGCGCTCGGGCGCGGTGACCGAGCCCATGAACGCCTTGTCGCTGTAGCGCAGGTGGGCGTACACCATGTCGAGGTGTCGCTTGTTCACCGGCACGTCGGTGGGCTCGCACACCGTGCCGCCGCTGTGGTGCAGGTACGGCGTGCCGTAGGCGAGTTTCACGAAGTTCTCGAAGTCGGTGAGCGTGGCGTAGCGGCGGCCACCGGCCGTGTCGCGCACGAAGGGCGAGCCGTAGGCGGGGGCGAGCACCACGTTGCGGCCGCCGATGCGCACGGACCGCTCGGGATTGCGTGCGACCTGCTCGAACTCACCGGGTGCCGTGGTGCACAGCGCCCGGACGTGGCCGGGATCGAACCTCACCAGGTCGCCGTCCACCGTCGCCCCGGCGGCGGCGAACAGCTGCAGCGCCTCTGCGTCGTCGCGGATCTCGATGCCGATCTCGGCCAGCAGGCGGTCGGCCATGCGCTCGACGAGGTCGAGGCCGTCCTCGCTGAGCAACTGGTAGAAGGGGATCTCTCGGCGAAGAAAGGCGGGCGCAGCGGAACCGCCGCCGTGATTGGCGCCGGTCCTCGATGCCAGCCGGGCGGCACGCCCGGAGCGGCCTCGGGGCGCTGCGTCGGTCGGGACTGCGGTCTCGGTCACGGATTACCCCCTGCGTGAAGCCCCGACGGTATCGCGTGCCGTCAGTGCTGTATAGGGCATTTCGGGTGCGTTCGTACCGTGAATGATGGTTGACCTGCGTGAAATCTGCGCCTAAGTTTTCACGGACCACAGTCCGTGGCCCACACCTTTCTGGGGGATATCAATGACTCACGACAACACCGACGAGGTGATCACGCCCAACGCGCAGAGCGTCCTGATCGACGCCTTCGCAGCCGGCAAGCTCTCCCGTCGCCAGTTCGTCCAGCGCGCCTCGGTGCTCGGCATGTCGGCTGCGGCCGTCGGTGCGCTGCTGGCGGCCTGCGGCGGCGAGGAGACCACCGAGACCACCGACGGCGGCGGCGACGAGCCCACCACGACGCTGGGCGACGGCCAGACCGACACCACGGCGCCGCAGGGCACCTACAAGCAGGGCGGCACGCTGCGCGTCGGCAACCAGCGCCCCGGCGGCCCGCTCGATCCGGTGGCGATGTTCGACGTCGGCACCTACACCCTCTGCTCGACGGCGTTCGAGTACCTGTGCGGCCCCGGCGAGGGTGCCGCACTGGCCCCGATGCTGGCCGAGTCGTGGACGCCGAACGCCGACGGCAGCGTCTGGACATTCAACATCCGTAAGGGTGTCAAGTGGCACAGCGGCAACGGCGAGCTGACGGCTGCTGACGTTGTCGCCAGCATCGAGCGCCTCGTCGAGGGCAACCAGAAGTCGTACCTCAGCCCTGGTGCCGCCAAGGCGGTCGACGACTACACCGTCGAGGTCACCCTCAACGCCCCTGACGGCCAGTACCCGTACCAGCTGTCGATCTACAACCCGCAGTCGCTGATCACCCCGGCCGACTACGAGGTCGGCACCACGCTCGACGCCCGCCCTGAGGGCACCGGCGCCTTCAAGCTGGCGAGCTTCGACGTGTCCACCAAGGCCGTCTTCGAGCGCAACGACGACTGGTGGGGCGGCGTGCCGTTCCTCGACGCTGTCGAGATCTTCTTCACCGACGACCTGGCCACCAACATCAACGGCCTGCTCGCCGGCGAACTCGACGCCCTCGTGGGCTTCTCGGTCATCGGCGGCGAGGCAATCTTCGCCGATTCATCGCTCACCATCGAGAGCATCCCGGGCGCAGCGCACCGTCAGATCTGGATGAACTGTCGCGAGGGCAACTTCACCGACAAGCGTGTCCGCCAGGCCGTGGCCAAGGGCATCGACCGCCAGGCGCTCATCGACACCCTCCTCCAGGGTCGCGGCGTGCAGGGCAACGACCACCCGGTCGCCCCGGTGTACCCGTACCACGACGCCTCGCAGCCGCAGCGCGAGCGCGACGTAGAGGGCGCCAAGGCACTGCTCGAGGAGGCCGGCAAGGCGGGCCTCACCGTCACGATGCACGCCCCGACGCTGCTCGAGATCCCGCAGCTGGCCGAGCTCGTGCAGAGCCAGCTGGCCGAGATCGGCATGAACATCACGCTCAACATCGAGAGCACCGACACGTTCTACGACCGCTGGTGCAAAGTGTACGACTCGACCAACGAGCCCACCGGCTGCGACGGCGGCGAGGAGTTCGGCATCGTCGACTACGGCAACCGCGGCACGCCCGACGTGTATCTCGTCAAGGCCTACGCCACCGGCGAGTGGAACTCGTCGCACTACATCTCGGAGGACTTCCGAGCTGCGGTGAAGGAGTACCAGGCTGCACTCGACGATGCGGGCCGCGCTGCGGCCATCACCAAGGTGCAGGCCATCGCCAACGAGGACGTCCCGTACGTGATCCCGTACTTCTACGACTACCTGCAGTGCTACCGCAACACCTTCGCCGGTGTGCGCGGCACGGGCCTCGGCCACTTCTACCTGGGTACCGCAGGCTTCCTCGCCTGATCCACGGGTGTCGCACTGCCGGGTCGGGGCGCCGAGAGGCGTGCTGGCCCGGCAGTTGCATGTCTGGGCTTCGTTTTCTGGAATGATTCCTGCTGGATGTCGCGCTACCTACTGAAACGCCTCACGTCGGCTGTTGTCACGCTGTGGCTGCTCGCCACGATCGTGTTCCTCATCGTGAACGTGCTGCCCGGCAACATCGGCCGCAAGATTCTCGGCGCGTTTGCCCCCGAGGAAGACGTCATCGCCTTCAATCAGCGACTGGGCACCGATCGACCGCTGCTCGAGCAGTACCTGACGTCGATGCGCAACATCGTGACGCTCGACTTCGGTGAGTCGTTCGGCACGAGCCAACCGGTCATCGACATGATCCTGCCCGCGCTCGGACGGTCGGCGAAGGTGGCGATTCTCGCCTTCATCATCACGATCCCGATCTCCATCGCTGCCGGCATCATCGCTGCGCGGCGTCAGGACAAGCTGACCGACCGTGCCATTGTCAATGTCGGTCTCGCAACGTCGTCGATCCCAGAGTTCGTCACCGCCGCAGTACTGGTGTCGGTGTTCTGTGTGCACTGGCAGCTGGGCAAGGCGTTCGCCAACCCGCCCGATGGAACGAGCCTCGTCGGCCAGTTGCGATATCTCCTGACACCGGCGATTGCCATGGCCATCACCTACTTCGGCTATCTAGCGCGAATGAGTCGCGCCGGCGTCATCGGGGCGCTGCATTCCGACTATGCACGCACCGCCACGATGAAGGGTCTCAGCCGCCGCCAGGTCATGCGCCGTCACATCCTGCGCAATGCACTGGCGCCCACGATCACTGTGATCAGCGTGCAGATTGGCTACCTGTTCGGCGGCATCATCGGCGTTGAGCGGGTCTTCAACTATCCGGGCCTTGGATCGGTGATGCTGATTGCTGCGAAGCAGCGTGACGTCCCGGTGTTGCAGGGGGCGGTGCTGCTCGTAGGCATCATCTACATGGTCTCCACGCTGCTTGCCGACCTGCTGATCGCAGCGCTCAATCCGCGCATCAGACTGGAGCGGGCATGAGCGATGCACACAACCCTGAGTCGATGTCGTCGCCGTCAGCTCTGTCTGAGCTGCGTCCCGGCCAAGCCGAGCGTCGACAGGCACGGCGTGAGAACTGGCGGCTCATCCGCCGCCGTCCGTCGTTCATCGTCGGAAACGTCATCGTGTGGATGTGGGTGACGTGTGCGCTCTTCGGGTCGAGATTCGCTCCCTTCGACCCACTGAACTTCCGCGACAAGACGCACTTGCCGCCGAGCGGTGAGTTCTTCTTCGGTACCGACAAGACTGGCCGCGACGTGTTCTCGCGCGTCATCGCGGGCGCTCGAGACGTGCTGAAGATTGCCCCGCTCGCTGCGGTGCTGGGCGTCGTGTTCGGCGTGATGCTCGGGCTCGTGATGGGCTACGTCGGCAAGCGCCTCGACAACGCCCTCAGCCGCCTCGTAGAGGCCTTTCTCTCGCTTCCGGTCATCCTGATCGCGCTGCTCGCCATCACCACGCTCGGGAACTCGGCGTGGGTGGTGCTGGGCGTGGTGGCGGTGCTGTTCACGCCGATTGTGGCGCGCACTGTTCGAGCAGCGGTGATGGCCGAGCGCGATCTCGACTACGTCACCTCGGCGAGGTTGCGCGGCGAGTCACCGCTGTTCATTATGTTCCGCGAGATCCTGCCCAACATCAGCGGACCGATCATCGTCGAGCTCACGGTGCGCATCGGCTACGCCGTGTTCACGGTGTCGACCCTGTCGTTCCTCGGTGCCGGTCCGCCACCGCCGTCGCCCGACTGGGGTGCCCAGGTCAGCGAGGGGTATGCGGTGCTGAGTGCCGGCATCTGGTGGACGACGCTGTTCCCGGCCCTGGCGATCGCCAGTCTTGTCATCGCAGTCAACCTGATCGCCGACTCCGTGCAGTCGGTGCTGGAGGCGTCATGACCGACCTGTCCGAGCGACCGGCGTCCAGCGTGTCGGCAGCGGAGGCGGCACTCGCCGTGTCGGACCTCGAGGTGGTCTACCGGGTGCGCGGCGTCGACCGTGAGGTGCTGCGCGGCGTGACGTTCTCGATCGCCCCCGGCGAGGCATACGGCCTGGTGGGCGAGTCGGGCTGCGGCAAGTCGACCACGGCCTATGCGGCGATGCGCTACCTGCCGAGCAATGGCCGCATCGTCGGCGGACAGGTCCTCGTGAGCGGTAACGACGTCACGGCGATGCCGGAGGACCGCCTGCGCCAGTTCCGCGCCACCGAGGCCTCGATGGTGTATCAGGACCCGGCACAGGCCCTCAATCCCACGCTGCGCGTCGGACGCCAGCTGATCGAGAGCTTCCGGCTGCTGGGTCAGGACAAGGAGCAGGCGCGGGTTTCGGCCCTTGAGGCCCTGCGTCGCGTGCGCATCGCCGACCCCGATCGTGTGATGGACCGCTACCCGTTCCAGCTCTCAGGCGGAATGCAGCAGCGCGTGGTGATCGCGATGGCCCTCGCAAGCGATCCGAAGCTGCTGGTGCTCGACGAGCCCACTACGGGCCTCGATGCCACCGTCGAGGCTGAGGTGCTGGAGCTGGTGCAGGACCTGCGCCAGGAGACTGGTGCCGCAGTGCTGATGATCGCCCACAACCTCGGCATCATCCGCCAACTCTGCGACCGGGTCGGCGTGATGTACGCCGGTCGCGTCGTCGAGGAGGGGCAGAGCGCCGAGGTGTTCGACGCCCCCCGCCACCCGTACACGATCGGCCTGCTGCGGTCGCTGCCGCGCCGCGGGGTGCGCAAGACCGAGCGCTCGCTTGCGACGATCCCGGGCGCGCTGCCAGTGATCGGCAGCAACCTTCCCAAGTGCGTGTTCGTCGACCGGTGCCCGATCGCCACCGACCTGTGCCGCGAGCAGGTGCCGCCGATGGTGGCGTTGGGCAATCGCTTCTCGCGGTGCCATAACGTCGACCGCATCGGCGAGATTCCCGAGAGCCCGCCGGCGGTGCCGATCGCAATGCTGGCAGGCCGCGAGGGCAGCGACGTGCTCGAGCTGAGCCACGTGTCCAAGACGTTCCGCCAGCGCGCACAGGCGATCCCGGCGCTCGTCGACGTCGAACTCGACCTGGCGGCCGGCGAGACACTGGGCATCGTCGGCGAGTCGGGCTCGGGCAAGTCGACCCTGGCGAAGACCGTGCTGGGCATCGAGGCACTCGACGCCGGCGGCGAGATGAAGCTCGACGGCACGGTGCTGCCGGCCACCACCGACCAGCGCGACGCCGACGTGAAGCGGTCGATGCAGATGGTGTTCCAGAACCCCGACTCGGCGCTCAATCGCAGCTGGTCGGTTCGGCGGATCCTGCTGCGCAGCGTCCGCAAGCTCACTGGCATCACCGGCGAGGCTGCCAACGAGCGCGTCGAGACACTCGCCGCCCAGTTGCGCCTGACGCCGCGGCACCTCGAGCTGAAGCCCCGCCAGCTGTCGGGCGGCCTGAAGCAGCGCGTGGCCATCGCCCGCGCGTTCGTCGGCGATCCGCGCATCGTGGTGTGCGACGAGCCCACGAGCGCCCTCGACGTGTCGGTGCAGGCGGCCATCCTCAACCTGCTCTCCGACCTCCAGGCCGACAAGCAGACGAGCTACGTGTTCATCTCGCACGACATGAGCGTCATCCGCTACCTATCGGACCGCATCGCCGTGATGTACCTGGGACGCATCCAGGAGATCGGGCCCACCGACGAGGTGTTCAGCGGCCCCAATCACCCGTACACCGAGGCCCTGCTGTCGGCGATCCCGAACGTCGACGGCAATACGCGCGACCGCATCCGTCTCGACGGCGAGATCCCCACGCCGGCGAACCCGCCGTCGGGCTGCGTGTTCCACCCGCGTTGCCCGCGGGCGATTCCCGGCACGTGCGACACCACCGAGCCGCCGCTGCGGAGAGCGTCACAAACCCACTCGATCCGATGCCACATCGAGATCGAGACGCTGGTGCAGTTGCAGCGACGCTAGTCGGGCCAGCGCAGGCCGAGCCCGTCGGCGGCGGTGCGCACGGCATCGATCAGCCGCTCGGGCGACGCTGCGCACGCGTCGAGGTCGGCAGGTCCGAGCAGCGGCACGACGCCGGCATCGGTGTCGGCCAGCACTGCCGGCAGGCTGCCGTCGGTGTGCGGCCGTGCGGCATCGGGTTGGTCGTCGCGGTGATAGGTCTCGAACGCCACCGGGAGCAGGCTGGCGCAGTCGAGCCACTCGGGTCGCCGGCGAACAGTTGAGTGGGTGATGTCGCACAGTCCGCAGTGCGCAGTGCCCCGCAACTTGCCGACGAAATACGCCAGTTCGCCGCGGAGTGTGCCATCGGCGTTGTAGACGCCGATGATCCGGGTGATGCGCGGGGCAGTGTCCATGCTCGGTGCGTAGGGCGCCGGGCCCGGCGCGTCAGGCGCGCATGCGCAGGCCCTGCGGATCGAGCACCGGCTCGTGCAGGATCTGTGCCGGGCGGCGACGGCCGATGATCTCAATCTCGAAGCCCTTCGACGATCCGACGAGCTCGGTGGGGATGTAGCCGAGCGCGAGCGACCGTGCCGAGTAGTGGGCATAGCCGCCCGAGGTGATCCAGCCGACCACCTGCCCGTCGTGCCACACGGGCTCGTCGCCGATGACGTCGGCGGGAGCCTCGGGATCGACGTCGACGTCGAACATAACCAGGGTGCGCGTCGGGCCGCCAGCGGCCATCTCGGCCTCGACGGCCTCCCGGCCGATGAAGTCGTGGTCGAGCTTGATGACGCGGTCCATGCCGGCCTCGAGCGGGGTGTAGATGGGGCGGTACTCGCGGTACCACGTGCCGAAGTTCTTCTCGAGCCGCATCGTGATGAGGGCGCGGAAGCCGAACAGTTCCATGCCGAACTCCTGGCCGGCGTCCCAGATGAGGTCGAACAGGTACCGCTGGTACTCGGGCTGCATCCAGATCTCGTAGCCGAGGTCGCCGGTGTAGGTCATGCGCGACAGCCACACGGGCGCCATGCCGATGTCGACCTTGCGGAATGCCATGAACGGGAAGTCGGCGGTGGCGAGCGAGGTGTGGGTGAGCTTCTGCAGCACGTCGCGCGACCGCGGGCCGGCCACCGTGAGGCCGACCATCGACAGCGAGAGCACCTCGAAGCGAATCGGGCTCCCTGCAGGGAGGTGATCGAGGAACCAGCGCGGGTGGTGCACCTCGGCAGCCTGCGAGCCGAAGAGGAAGAACTCGTCGTCGCCGATGCGCGACACCGAGAACTCGCCGACGATGCGCCCCTGCGGATTCAGCATTGCCGTGAGGTTGGTGCGACCGATCTTGGGCAGCGCATTGGTGAACAGGCCCTGCAGCCACGCCGCAGCGCCCGTGCCCGACACCCGGTACTTGGCGAAGGTGGACGCCTCGCTGAAGCCGACGCGCTCGCGCACGGCGCGGCTCTCCTGGCCCACCTTCTCGAAGGCGTTCGAGCGGTAGAAGGTGACGTCTTCGCGCGGCTCGAGCCCGGGCTTCTGGAACCACAGCGGGTGCTCGAGGCCGAACCCGGCGCCCCACACCGCGTTGTGCGCGGTGAGGCGGTCGTAGATGGGCGTGGTGTGCAGCGGACGCGCCGCCGGCAGCTCCTCGTTGGGGAAGGTGATGCGGAACCGGCGCGAGTAGTTCTCGCGCACCTTGGCGTTGGTGTAGGCGAGGGTGGCGTAGTCGCCGTAGCGAGCGACGTCCATGCCCCAGATGTCGGCGCCCGGGTCGCCGTGCACCATCCACTGGGCGAGCGACAGGCCGACGCCGCCGCCCTGCGACAGGCCGGCCATCACTGCGTTGGCCATCCACATGCCGCGCATGCCCTTGATCGGGCCGACCAGCGGATTGCCGTCGGGGCTGAAGGTGAACGGGCCGTTGACGAACTTCTGGATGCCGGCCCGGCCGATGGCGGGGAAGTGCTGGAACGCTCGCTCGAGCTCGGGCGAGATGCGGTCGAGGTCGTGGGGGAGCAGCTGTGACACGAAGTCCCACGGCGTCTCCTTCGGCGACCACGGGCGGTTGTCCTGCTCGTAGGTGCCGAGCAGCATGCTCCTGCCCTCCTGGCGGGCGTAGATCTCGCCGGCGAAGTCGATGACGTGAGGGAGCTCGCGGCCCTTGGCCTCGTTGTAGGCGATGACCTCGTCCATCGGCTCGGTCATCAGGTAGTGGTGCTCCATCGCGAGCACCGGCAGCTCGAGACCAGCCATGCGACCGACCTCGCGAGCCCACAGACCGCCCGCGTTGACGATGTGCTCGGCGTGGATGTTGCCCTTATC
>JBJTRF010000229.1:0-11876 GCA_046076025.1 Ilumatobacteraceae bacterium | reverse complement strand
GATGAGCGGTCGGCTCCTCGCGGCCGCTGCCGGCGCGCCTCGCCCGGCGCACACCCATGTCGTGTTGCACCTCGATCCGGCGACCGACTCGAGTGGCGAACTGTGGTTCGTCGATCCGCGCACCTTCGGCGAGATGGTGGTGTTCGACCCCGCCAACGCAGCGGTGGAACTGCCGGAACTGCACCGGCTCGGGCGCGACCCGATCGTCGACGGGCTCACCACCCGCGACCTGCAGCGGCTCGTCGCTGGCCGTCGCCGCCAGTTGAAGGCGCTGCTGCTCGACCAGCACGTGGTTGCGGGCGTTGGCAACATCTACGCCGACGAGTCACTGCACCGCGCCCGGCTGCGTCCCGATCGCACGAGCGACACCCTCACAGGCCGCGAGATCGGCCGGCTGGCGGCCGCCGTGGTGGCCGTGCTGCACGAGGCGATCGACGCCGGCGGCAGCACGCTCGCCGACACCCAGTACGTCGACCTCGAGGGCAACGGGGGCTGGTTCCAGGTGCACCACAGGGTGTACGACCGGGCGGGGGAGCGCTGCATCACATGCGGCCGGGCCGACATCGAGCGCTCGGTGACGGCGGGCCGCAGCACGTGCTGGTGCCCCCGCTGCCAGCGCTGACGTCGGCCGTCGGCGTGCGCCGGCGGGCGCCGGGAAGCCGGTTGGGGGCCGCTCAGGAGGGCGTGTAGGGTCGGCGCGCTGTGTTCCTGAAAGCCCTGACCCTCAAAGGTTTCAAGTCCTTCGCCGACTCCACGACCATGGAACTCGAGCCCGGCGTCACGGTCGTGGTCGGGCCCAACGGATCGGGCAAGTCGAACGTGGTCGACGCAATCGCGTGGGTACTCGGCGCCCAGGCTCCCAGCTCGGTGCGCAGCCAGAAGATGGACGACGTCATCTTCGCCGGCACCGCGAAGCGGCCGGCACTCGGCCGTGCCGAGGTGACCCTCACCCTCGACAACTCGGCTGGCCTGCTGCCGATCGAGTTCACCGAGGTGACCATCAGCCGGATCCTGTTCCGCAGCGGCGAGAGCGAGTACCACATCAACGGCGCGCCGTGCCGCCTACTCGACATACAGGAACTCCTCAGCGACGCGGGCGTGGGCCGCCAGCAGCACGTCATCGTCAGCCAGGGCCAGATCGACGCCGTGCTGAACGCCCGTCCCGAGGACCGCCGCGCGATCATCGAAGAGGCCGCCGGCGTACTGAAGTTCCGCAAGCGCAAGGAGAAGGCCGAGCGCCGTCTCGATGCCACCGAGTCGAGCCTCACGCGCGTGCAGGACCTGCTGCGCGAGGTGCGCCGCCAGCTGCGGCCGCTCGAGCGCCAGGCCGATGCGGCGCGGCGCCACGGCGACCTGGTCGCCGAGCTCGACGCCCTGCGCGTGCACCTCGCCGGCCGCGACATCGCCGCCCAGCGCGGCAAGCTGTCGTCGATCGCTGCAGATCGCACGCGCACGACAGAGGGCGAGGCCCGCCTGAAGGCCGAGCTAGTCGAGCTCGACCGCTCGGTCGGCGAGTCCGAGGCCGAGCTCACCGCACGCGGCGATACCGACCTCAGCGACGAGATGGTGCGCGTCGAGCAGCTGCGCGAGCGGTCGCGAGGGCTTGCCGCCGTGCTCGTCGAGCGGCGTCGCTCGATGGAGCGAGACCGCGGCCAGCTGATGGACAGCGGCGTGGTCGCCAACCTCGAGGCCGATGCGCAGCGCCTGCGCGACGAGTTCGACGCAGTGCAGGCCGAATTGGCCGGGCTCGGGCCCGAGGCCGATGCCGTGGCTGCCGACGAGGCAGCGTTCGAGGAACTGCGCCAGTCGACCCTCAGCTCTATCGACGACATCGGCACGGCGTCGTCGGCGGCAAGCGCCGCAGCCGAGGTGCGCGGCGAACTGCGCAGCATGCGCGGCGGCGTCGAGCGCTCAGAGGGCGACCAGCGACGCCAGCGCACGCGCCTCGACAGCCTGCAGCAGCGGGCCGCACGCCTCGACGGCGAGATCGAGCGACTGCGCGGCGACGTCGAGCGCGCCCAGGAGGCAGAGAGCACGCTCGTCGGCGAGGTGGAGGCAGCCGAGGCGCGGCGCCTGGCCGCCGAGACGGCCCACGACGCCCTGCAGGCGAATCGGCAGGAGGCCGCCGAGGAGAGCTCGCGCTGGTCGGCGCGAGCCGAGGCACTGGCCCAGGCCCTCGAGACGGCCCGCGCCCGCGCTGGCGCAGCGCACCTCACCGGCGTCGCCGGCGTGCTCGGCACGCTGCTCGATGTCATCGAGATCGACGAGGGCTGGGAGGTCGCCGTCGAGGCGGCACTCGGCGAGGCCCTGCAGGCGGTCGTCGTCGAGTCGCCCGCCACGGCACGTGCGGCGCTGTCGTCGCTGCAGTCGAGCAGCGTGCAGGGCGCCGTCCTCGCGCTCGGCGTACCCGCTGCCGCTGCTGCGCCGCGGCCGACTGGCGGCGATCCGGTGCGGCCGCACGTGCGGAGCCGCCACGACGGGGTGTCGTCGCTGCTCGATGCCGTGCTTGGTGGCGCCGTGCGCGTCGGCACGTGGGCCGAGGCCGTCGACCTGGCGCTCGCAGCACCGACGTCGGTCGTGGTCACGGTCGACGGCGACAGGTTCGGGCCCACCGGATGGCGCATTGGCGGCACGGGCGGCGGTGCCACGGCTGCTGCCCTCGACGAGGCACACGAGCGGGCGTCGGCCGCCGCAGCCGAACTCACGCGTGTCGAGTCGGCGCTGGCCGCTGCCAAGGCCGAGCTCGATGCCGCTCGTCAGCACGAGTCGGGCCTCACGCGGGCACTCGACGCCCACGACGCCAGCTTCTCGGCCAACAGCGAGGCGCTCTCGCGCTCGCAGGCCGAGCGCCGCGACACGCAGACCGAGATCGAGGCGCTCGAGCGATCGCTCGCCGAGTCGGACGAGCGGCTCGGCCGCGAGCGGGAGCGCATCGACGAGCTCGAGGCACTTGTGCCGGCACTCGAGGCCGACGAGGCTGCCGAGGCAGCGGCTGCCAAGGCGCGAGGCGAGGCGAGGGCCCGGCTCGACGCGCAGGCGGCGCTGCTGGCTGGCCGTCGCAAGGACCTGGAGGTGCGCAATGCGGGGCTGATCGAGCGTCGCGACTTCGTCGAGCGCCGCCTTGCCGAGACCGAGCGCCGCCTCGAGGCCGACGCGGCGGCGCGCGCCGAGGCCGCCGAGCGTCGCCGTGCCGTCGAGCGCGCGCTACTGGCGATCGAGCGGCTCGCAGCCCTCGTCGAACAGCACCGCCGCGTCATCGAAGTGCGCCACAACGAGCTGCTCGACATGCGCCGGCGCAAGAGCGACGAGGTGCGCGCGATCGCCACGCGTCTCGAAGGCCTGCGCCGCCGCCGGGTGGCCGCCGAGCAGGAACTCGACGAACTCCGCGAGCGCAGCCGCCGGCTCGAGGTCGACGAGGTCGAGGCCAAGACCCGTCTCGAGGGCGCCCTCGAGGCACTTCGACGCGATCACGACCTCGACCCCGAGACCGCCGAGGCGGCACCGCTGCCCACGCTGCCCGAGGGCGTCACGGCAACGGCGCGGGCACGCGAGCTCGAGCGCGAGCTGCGGCTGATGGGCCCGATCAACCCGCTGGCACTCGAGGAGTTCAACGAGCTGCAGGAGCGTCATCGATTCCTCGAGGAGCAGCTCGAAGACGTCCGCAACACGCGCCGCGACCTGATGCGCGTCATCAAAGCAGTCGACCTCGAGATCCAGTCGGTGTTCTCGGCGGCGTTCGCCGACGTGAGCACGCACTTCGCCTCGCTGTTCAGCACGCTGTTCCCCGGCGGCACCGGTGCACTCGTGCTCACCAATCCCGACGACCTGCTGAACACGGGCATCGAGGTCGAGGCCAAGCCGAGCGGCAAGAACGTGAAGAAGCTCTCGTTGCTGTCGGGCGGCGAGCGCAGCCTCACGGCGCTGGCATACCTGTTTGCCGTATTCCGCAGCCGTCCGTCGCCGTTCTACGTGATGGACGAAGTCGAGGCCGCGCTCGACGACGTCAACCTCCACCGCTTCCTCGGTCTCATCGCCGAGTTCCGCCGCGAGGCGCAGTTGCTCATCGTCAGCCACCAGAAGCGCACCATGGAGGCCGGCGACAGCCTGCTCGGTGTCACCATGCAGCCGGGCGGCTCGTCGAAGGTCATCGTCGAGCGCGCCGCCGCCAACGCCTGAGCCAGTCCGCCGCCGGGGACGGGCCGAAGGATCGGCAGCGAGTCCGCAGCGGTGAACTAGCCTGTCGCCGATGTCCGCAGCCATCAGATTGGTCGGCCTGCGCAAGTCGTTCGGCGTGGGCCCGCACGAGGTTGTCGCCGTCGACGGCGTCGATCTCGAGATCGGCGAGGGCGAGTTCTTCTCCCTTCTCGGCCCGAGCGGCAGCGGCAAGACCACGGTGCTGAGAATGATCGCCGGCTTCGAGACGCCCACCGCCGGTGCCATCCTGCTCGATGGCAGGGACGTCACGTCACTCGCCCCGTATGAGCGCAACGTGAACACCGTCTTCCAGGACTACGCCCTCTTTCCGCATCTCACGGTGGCCGAGAACGTCGAATACGGGTTGAAGGTGAAGAAGGTGCCGAGGGCCGAGCGCCGGGCACGTGCTGGGGAGATGCTCGAGACAGTGCGCCTCAGCGGGTACGAGCGGCGGAAGCCGTCGCAGTTGAGCGGCGGGCAGCGCCAGCGGGTGGCACTGGCGCGGGCGCTCGTCAACCGGCCGAAGGTGCTGCTGCTCGACGAACCGCTCGGCGCGCTCGACCTGAAACTGCGCGAGGAGATGCAGGTCGAGCTCAAGTCGATCCAGCGAGAGGTCGGCATCACGTTCGTGTTCGTCACCCACGACCAGGGCGAGGCGCTCAGCATGAGCAGTCGCATCGCCGTCTTCAACCAGGGGCGCATCGAGCAAGTCGGCACTCCTGTCGAGGTGTACGAGCAACCCACGACTGCGTTCGTCGCCGGCTTCGTCGGCGCCAGCAACGTGCTGTCGGCCGACCTCTCGCAGCGCCTGTTTGGCGTCGCCGCATCGCATTCGGTGCGGCCGGAGCGGATCCGGGTCGATCGTGACGGTGCCGCAACTCCGGCCGACGTCGTGTCGGTTGGCGCCGTGGTGACCGATGTCCAGTACCTCGGGGCCGACTGTCGGGTGCGCGCTGCGCTCGATGACGGCTCGACTCTTCTCGCCACCGTGTCAAGCGACGGTCTCGGTGGCGTGGCAGTCGGATCCTCGATCCGCCTGTCGTGGCCGCGCGGCGCGGCCTTTACCGTCGCACACAACCACACCTCTGAAGGGGGAGATCAATGAGGAAGCAACGACTTGCAGTGGCGCTCGCAGCGTCACTGGCGCTGGTCGCCGCGGCATGCGGCGGCGAGGAGGAGTCCACCAACACGGACGGCTCTGCCGACACCACGGCCAGCCCCGGCACCACCGGCGAAGGCGAGACCGACTACATGTGGACGCCGAACGCCGACGTGCTTGCCGGAGCCGAGGGTGCCGTGAACATCGTGGCGTGGCCCGGCTACATCGAGGACGGATCCACGGACCCGGCGTACGACTGGGTGACGCCATTCGAGGAGATGACCAGCTGTGAGGTCAATGTCAAGAACGGCGGCACGAGCGACGAGATGGTGCAGCTCATGCAGAGCGGCGAATATGACGGTGTGTCGGCATCGGGTGACGCGACGCAGCGCCTGATGACCGGCGGCGAGGTGGTGTCGATCGACACTGCCGAGTACTCGAGCTACGCCGACATCTTCGAAGGACTCAAGCTGCAGCCGTGGAACTCGCAGGACGGCACACCGTTCGGCATTCCCCACGGTCGCGGGGCAAACCTGCTCGTCTACAACACTGAGGCATTCGCCGACGGAGCCCCCGACTCGTGGTCGGTGATGTTCGAGCCGGGTAGCGCAGCAGAGGGTGCCGTGTCGGTGTACGACAGCCCCATCTACATCGCTGATGCAGGCCTCTACCTGATGGCGACGCAGCCCGAACTCGGCATCACCAATCCCTACGCGCTCGACCAGACTCAGTTCGATGCCGCCATGGCGCTGCTCGAGAACCAGGCGCCGCTGACGAGCCAGTACTGGGCCGACTACACGGTGCAGCAGGCCTCGCTCGAGAACGGCGACGTGCTTGCCGGCACCACGTGGCAGGTCATCGTGAACCTCGCCCAGGCGAACGGGGCCAAGATCGACGCCGTGAAGCCTGTCGAGGGCGCAACGGGCTGGTCGGACACCTGGATGCTGTCGTCGAAGGCGGCGCACCCGAACTGCATGAAGCTGTGGATGGACTGGATCGCCTCGCCGTGGGCGAACTCGCAGGTGGCGGTCTGGTTCGGCGAGGCGCCGAGCAACGCGATGTCGTGCGAGCTCGACGGGATGGCCGAGCACTGCCAGATCTTCCACGCATCGGAGGACGACTACTGGACGGACGTCTGGTACTGGCAGACGGCCACAGAGGAGTGCCTCGACGGGCGCACCGACGTGACATGCGTGCCCTACACCGAATGGGTGAACGCCTGGAACGCCCTGCGGACCTGATGCAGCCCGAGTCGGCGGGCGGGAGGGTCTCCGGGCCCTCCCGCCCCTGGCGCGCCCTGAACGGGGTGTTCCACCGGCACCGAGGCCTCGGCGTGGCATCGACGCTTGGCCTGCCGCTGGCGTGGATGCTCATCGTCTACCTGGGTTCGCTCGTGGTGCTGGTCGCCTCGGCCCTGAGCCGTCTCGACCCAGTCACCCAGAAACCGTCGAGCGGCCGGACGCTCGACAACCTCGCCGCCGCGTTCGATGTCACCGACCCGGAGGTTCGCAGCACGATGTGGGTGCTCGTTCGCACTGTCGGCGTCGCTGCCATGGTCACGCTCGTCTGCGCGGCGATTGCGCTGCCCGTGGCCTACTACGTGGCAAAGGTGGCGCCGCGGTGGGCCCGGCGCGGCATCATCGTCGCGATGCTCCTTCCGCTGTGGGCGGGCTACCTGGTGAAGGGCTATGCATGGAGGGCGATGGTCGCTCCGAGCGGCGGCAAGTTCGCGGCCAGCGGGAAGGGAGCGGGCGGATTCCTCGACGCGACGCTGGGCTGGACGCCCGGCTACGGGCGGATCGCTGTCGTCGTCACTCTGGCGTACTTCTGGCTCCCGTACATGGTGCTGCCGGTCTACGCGGGCCTCGAGCGGCTGCCGCCCTCGCTGCTCGACGCGGCCGGCGACCTTGGTGCCCGGCCGCTGCGCACATTCCGCTCGGTGATCCTGCCGCTGCTGGCACCGTCGTTGGCGGCCGGGTCGATCTTCACGTTCTCGCTCTCGCTCGGCGACTACATCGTCCCGCAGCTGGTGAACAACGGGAAGGAGAAGTTCATGTTCGGCACGCTCATCAACTCGACGCTGGGCGCGCCGAATCAGCCGCTCGCAGCGGCCTACACCATCTGGCCGCTGCTGATCGTCGTGGCGTATCTCCTCGCGATGAAGCGCATGGGCGCGTTCGAGAACCTGTGAACTGCGGCTGACGGGGTATCCGATGAAGCTTCCTCTTGCATCACGTCTCGGCCTGCTGGCGGTCACCGTCATCACGCTGGTGTTCCTCTACCTCCCGCTGCTCGTAGTGGCGAGGCTCTCGTTCAATCCGCAGAAGTCGGTGGCCTGGCCGGGCTGGACCGGCTTCACCACGGAGTGGTGGCGAAAGGCGTGGGAGGCCGAGGGGCCGCGCGATGCGCTGCTCAACTCGGCCAAGGTGGCGCTGGTCGCGATGCTGATCGCGATGCTGCTCGGCACGCTCGCGGCAATGGCCATGACCCGTTTCCAGTTCTTCGGGAAGAGCTCGGTCTCGTTCCTCCTCGTGCTGCCCATCGCGCTGCCCGGCATCGTTACCGGCATCGCGCTGCAGCAGACCTTCGCCCGCGAGATCGATCTCGGCATCTTCTCGTTCCAGGTGGGCTTCGGCTTCCACTCGCTGGTGATCGCCCACGCCACGTTCTGCGTCGTGATCGCCTACAACAACGTCGTCGCCAGGCTGCGCCGTTCGTCGCCGTACCTGCTCGAGGCCAGCGCCGACCTTGGGGCGCACGGCACGCAGACGTTCCGCTACGTCACGTTCCCGCTGATGCGGTCAGCCCTCGCGGCAGGCGGCATCCTTGCGTTTGCCCTCAGCTTCGACGAGATCGTCGTCACGACCTTCACCGCCGGATCGGGTTTCCAGACGCTGCCGATCTGGATCTTTGCCAACTTCAGCCGGCCGAACAACGTGCCGCTCGTGAACGTGATGGCGACGATCGTGATGGTGGTGTCGATTCCCCTTGCGTGGCTGGCGCAGCGCCTCAGCGAGGGCGGCGACAGCGCCTGACCCACCGGTAGCCTCGGGACATCATGCAGAACCTGCTGCTTGTCCTGCTCGTGGTGGCCATCGTGTTCGGCCTCGGGGTGGTCGCCTGGAGTCGCCGTCGGCCGGGCGGCAACGGCAGCACTGCGCCGTTGTCGCCGATCGCCGTCGAGGGAGTCGGGGCCCGATCTCGGCACGACGCTGCCGACGGCACGGTGCTCCCAGACTTTTCAGGGGCCCCGGCGGTCGAGGCGCCAGTCGACGCACCTCTCGAGGAGCCGACGTTCCGCGGGCGGATGGCGAGAGCGCGTGGCGCACTGGCGGGGGCGCTTCTCGGCATTCGCACGCGTTCGGGCATCACGCCCGAGGTGTGGGACGAACTCGAGGAGGCGCTGCTGCGCGCCGACGTGGGCGTGCGCGTCACCGGCGAGCTGCTCGAGTCGCTCCGGCCCCGCGTGGCGGCGAAGGAGATCAGCGACCCTGCACAGCTGCTCGACGCGCTCCGCGCCGAGATGGCATCGCGGCTCGGCGGTGCCGATCGCTCGCTGCGCTTCGACGCGGGTCACGAGGGTGGCCCCAACGTGTGGCTGTTCGTGGGCGTCAACGGCGTCGGCAAGACCACCACCATCGGCAAGGTGTCGAAGCAGCAGGCCGATCTCGGCCGACGCGTGCTGCTGGCGGCCGGCGACACGTTCCGGGCCGCTGCTGCCGAGCAGCTGGGCACGTGGGCCGAGCGCAGCGGCGCCGACCTCGTGCGCGGCAACGAGGGTGGCGACCCGAGCGCTGTGATCTTCGACGGCATCGAGCGCGCCGCGGCACGCGGCATCGACCTGGTGCTCGGCGACACCGCCGGGCGACTGCACACCAAGAGCAACCTGATGGACGAGCTGCGCAAGGTGCGCCGGGTGGCGGGCAAGGGCAAGGGACTCGTCACCGAGGTGCTGCTCGTCATCGACGCCACGACGGGGCAGAACGGCTTGGCGCAGGCGCGCGAGTTCGGGGCCGCCACGCGGATGGACGGCGCCGACGAGGGACTGTCGGGCGTGGTGCACACCAAGCTTGACGGCTCGGCGAAGGGCGGCATCGTGTTCGCCATCGAGACCGAACTCGGCCTGCCGGTGAAGCTGGTGGGCCTCGGCGAGTCGATCGGCGACCTTGTGTTCGACCCCGACCTGTTCGTGGCCGCCCTATTCGACGACTGAGCCGTCCGCTGCGGACGCCAACGGCGGGGGAGTGACGCAGATTTCGGCTCGATTCGGCCAGACTTGGGAACCGGCGCCCGACACCGGACGTCACAGGGCCGCATGAACCTGACAGCCCTGCCGAAAGGACTCTCGATGATCACCTCCCGCCGACTCGCACTTGTCACTGCGGTCATGTCGCTCGGCCTGCTGGCCACTGGATGCGGCGACGACCCGGGTAGCACCAGCGCCGCCCTCCCGAAGATCAGCCTTGCCGCTGGCGGCACCGGCACCGCCGAGTTGGCGGCATCCGACGGCACCAGCAAGATGTCGATGGCCTACTGGGGCGACATCACCTACGTCTACGACGGCACCCTGCCCGACCTGGGCACCAGCGCGGCGGCCTACCGTTTCCCGGCGGGTGTGACCCCCGACCTCGACAAGGTGGCCGAGATCGCCGCGGCGCTGGGCGTCGAGGGCGAACTCGCCGAGCAGGACGCCGACATGGGCGGCGGCTGGCTGGCCGGTCCGGCCGACTACAGCGGCCCCACGCTCACCGTCGGTCGCGACGGCCTGCTGAGCTGGTGGTATAGCAACCCCGTTGGCTGGGGCACGGTCGGCTGCGTCGAGGGCGAACTCGCCGAGCAGGACGCCGACGACTCGAAGCGTGGCGAGCTCGGCTGCGCAGTGCCCGAGGCCTCGGCCAACGTGCCGACCGCCGACGAGGCCAAGGCGATGGCAATCGAGCTGTTCGAGTCGATCGGCGTCAGCACCGAGTCGCTCGAGTGGGACGTCTACGCCGACGGGTGGAGCGCGTCGGCGACGGCCTTCAGCCTCATCGACGGGATGCGCAGCCCGCTGGCCTGGTCGGTGGGCTACGGCGCCGAGGGCGTGCTGACGTGGGCGAACGGCACGCTGGCCACCGCCGAGGAAGTGGGCGAGTACCCGATCGTGTCGGCCGCCGAGGGCGTCGAGCGGCTCAACGACGACACCCGGATGTGGCAGTGGTACGGCGGCGGCTGGGCCTCCGCCGCCCGCAGCGGCACCGAAATGGCTGTTGTGTCCGAGGCTGTTCCGGCCGGCTCCTCGACGGATGCCTCCGGCACCGCCGTGGTGACGGTGGGCGAGGGCTCGATCGTCGGCTCGACCGGCAGCGGCAGCGGCGGCGACATGCCGGCGACGGCCGTCACGGTGATCACCGGCACGATCGATGCCGGCAGCACGCCGGCCGTCATCAGCCCGATGCCGGCCGACGAGATGCCGCCGCCCGTCACGGTCACCCTCACGTCGGTCGAGCTCGGCCTCACCCAGGTGTGGGACGCCGACGGCACGGTGTGGATGCTGCCCGCCTTCGTCTTCGGCAGCGCCGACAGCGGCGACATCACGGTGATCGCCGTCGCCGAGGACTACCTCGACATCCCGGAGGTGCCGATGCCCGAGCCGATGCCCGAGCCGATGCCGGTCGAGTCGATTCCCGGCGAGCTCGTCGACCCGATGGCCGATGCCGTCTCCCTTGACGAGGTCGGACCGCTGCTCGTCGGCCTCACCGAGGCCGAGGCTGTCGACGTGGCCACCTCCCTGGGCGTGACCCTGCGGGTCGTGCGGCTCGACGGAGAGGACCTGCCGGCGACCATGGACTACTCGCCGACCCGCGTGAACGTTGCGGTTGACGGCGGCGTGGTGACCGAGGCCATCAGCGTCGGCTGACCGAGCGCCTCTGGCGAGAGAGGCGTCGCCAACGATTCCGTCCCGGAGGGGCCGCCGCGAGGCGGCCCCTCCGTCGCGTCTGCCCGTCGCAGCGCATCGGTAGCGTGACGGCACCATGTTCGACACCCTGTCATCCCGCCTCGACGGCATCGTCAAGCGCCTGCGCGGGCGCGGCCGGCTCACCGAGGCCGATGTCGACGAGATCCTGAAGGAGATCCGCACGGCGCTGCTCGAGGCCGACGTCAACGTCGGCGTCGTGCGCGACGTGGTCGCCCGCATCCGCGAGCAGGCGGTGGGCGCCCGGCTCAGCCAGGTGCTCGATCCCGGCCAGCAGGTGGTGAAGATCGTCAACGCCGAGCTCGTGCGCCTGCTCGGCGGCGAGACACTGTCGCTGCACTTCGCCAGCAAGCCGCCGACGGTGGTGCTGATGGCCGGCCTGCAGGGCTCGGGCAAGACCACCAACTCGGCCAAGCTTGCCCGCTGGTTCAAGTCGCAGGGCCGCAACCCGCTGCTGGTGGGCGCCGACCTGCAGCGTCCTGCCGCTGTCGAGCAGTTGCGCACCCTCGGCCGCCAGATCGACGTCCCCGTGTTCAGCGAACCCGGCGACCCCGTGCAGACGGCCGCGCGCGGCCTCGCCGAGGCGCGGCGCCTCGGCCGCGACGTGCTCATCGTCGACACCGCCGG
>JBJTRF010000228.1:0-4146 GCA_046076025.1 Ilumatobacteraceae bacterium | reverse complement strand
CTCTGCCGACTGAGCTACTCGACCGAGTTGGCAGAGCCGGGCGAGTGGGCCGTTCCCGGCACCCTCGCTCGACTCCTCCGTTCGGGTGTGCACCCGAGCGGTCCCGACGGGACTCGAACCCGCGACCTCCGGCTTGACAGGCCGGCGTGAACTCCGACTTCACCACGGGACCAGGCTGTGACCAGTCTGGCCTGAGCACGGGTTTCCCCGTCCTCGTCGCACTGCACAGGGCACTGCGACTGCACCCCCAACGGGATTCGAACCCGTGCCGCCACCTTGAAAGGGTGGTGTCCTAGGCCACTAGACGATGGGGGCCAGGTGTCCTCCGGTTGAGAGCGCCTGAACACTACCAGCCGACCCACGGCGTTCCACCAGCCCCGCCGTCCGGCGCAGGGTACGGTCGGCGGCGTGCGCCTCGACCTCGTGCCTCCCACCGAGCCCGGCGCCTATCCGTTCCGCCACCAGGTGCGCGTGCGCTTCGCCGAGACCGACGCGATGGGCATCGTGCACCACAGCCGGTACCTGCCCTATCTCGAAGAGGCACGTGTCGAGTACCTGCGCCACCTCGGCCATCCCTACACACGGCTCCGCGACGACGGCCGCGACTACGCCGTGCTCGAGGCCTACGTGCAGTACCGCCAGCCGCTGCGCTTCGACGACGTGGTGACGGTGCACCTGCAGCTCGGCAGCGCGACGCGCACCACGTTCCAGATGGCCTACCTGCTCACTGTCGACGGATCAGCGTGCGCCACCGCTGTCACGGTGCACGGCTGCGTGACGGCTGACGGACGGCCCACTCGCCTGCCGACGTGGCTCACCGAGCTCTCGGGCTGACCCGGCGGCGGCACCGCCACGCCCTACTCGGGACCGCCGAGCGCGACGACCATCGAGTTCACGAGCCAGCTGAGGTACATGTACAGGTGGTGCTCGCCCACCATCGGGTCGTCGTCATCGATGTCGTCCGGGTCGTGATCCTCGCCCACGTCGAGCAACGTGCCCAGCACGAGCCGCACGTTGTTGAACGCGTGCAGCATGCCGAAGGCGGTCGACTCGCTGAATGGCCGAGGCTCGCGCAGCACGTCCTCGACGGCGCCGATGGCAGTGAGCCGCGATGTCACCAGTTCCTCGCGCATGAATCGCTGGAACTCGGCCTCGGCCTCGGCGTGCTGGTGCTCGATGTACGCGGGCGGAAACAGGCGTCGCAGCAGCGGTTGCGCTGCCGCATCATCCGACTGCAGCAGCGACCGAAACTCATCGAGCAGACGGAGCAACAGGGCACGGTCGCCGGTGTCGAGGTTCAGCACGACACCGGCCTCGGTGACCTCGACGACGGGGCGGGGCACTCGACGGCGGGGCACCCGGCGCACGGTATCTGCGGGGTGTGAACGTTCAGCGGCAGTTGCCATGCGGCACGGTTACCCAGCGGTAGGTACAGTCTCGGCATGGCAGCACCGCTCACCATCGGCATCGTCGGCTCGGGCATGATGGGCGCCGGCGTCGCCGAGGTGGCGGCACGGGCGGGCTTCGACGTCGTCGCCCGGTCCCGCACCCAGGCTGCCGCCGAGCAGATGGTGGCGCTCATCGACAAGGGTCTCGCCCGGGCCGTCGAGCGCGGCCGACTCGCCGACGACGAGCGCAGCGCCATCGTCGCCCGCATCCGCCCCACCGACCGGATCGGCGACCTCGCCGGCTGCTCGCTCGTCATCGAGTCCGTTGTCGAAGACCTTGCGGTGAAGAAGGAGTTGTTCACGCAGCTCGACGAAGTGGTCGCAGCCGACGCGATCCTCGCCACCAACACCAGCACGCTGCCGGTGATCGAGATGGCAATGGCCACCCGCCGCCCCGACCGCGTGTGCGGCATCCACTTCTTCAACCCGGCCCCGGCGATGGCCCTCGTCGAGATCATCCGGCCGCTCACTGCCTCCGACGACACGATCCGCGCCGCCACCGAGTTCGCGCAACAGTGCGGCAAGGATCCCGTCGAGGTGAAAGACCGCGCCGGCTTCATCGTCAACGCCCTGCTGTTCCCATTCCTCAACAACGCCGTCCGGATGTGGGAGCAGGGCACCGCCTCGATCGAGCACATCGACGCGGCAATGAAGGGAGCCTGCAATTTCCCGATGGGCCCGTTTCAGCTGCTCGACCTCGTCGGTCTCGACACCTCAGTGGCCATTCTCGAGGCGCTGCACGCCGAGTTCGGCGATCCGAACTACACCGCCACGCCCACGCTTCGGCGCATGGTCGCTGCGGGCCACCTCGGCCGGAAGTCGCGACAGGGCTTCTACCAGTACTGATGCCCGGACTCCGCGTCGCCGACCTTCCCGAACCCGTCGACCCCGGACCGTGCGAGTGGGCCCTCCCCTCGCTCGATGACGCCGACGGCCACGAGCTCATCAGCGTCGGCGCCGATCTCGAGCCGAGCACCCTGCTCGCCGCATACCGACTCGGCCTGTTCCCCATGCCGTTCCAGCGGCGTCACGTGGGCTGGTGGTCTCCCGACCCGCGGGGCGTGCTGCCGCTCGACGGCCTGCGCATCTCGCGCAGCCTGCGCAAGAGCATCCCGCGGTTCGAGGCCTCGCTGAACGCCGACTTCGAGCGGGTGATGCGCGGCTGCGCCCACCGCCGGCGCCCCAATGGGTGGATCAACGAGGCGATGGTGCGCGCCTACGTCCGCCTCCACCGGATGGGCTGGGCGCACAGCATCGAGACGTGGCGCGACGGCGCACTGGTCGGCGGGCTGTACGGCGTCCGCATCGGCAGGTTCTTCGCCGGCGAGTCGATGTTCTCCACCGAGAACGACGCATCGAAGGTGGCGCTGGTGCACCTGGTCGACTGGCTGCGCTCGACCGGCGTGGTGCTGCTCGACGTGCAGTGGCAGACGCAGCATCTCGCCACGCTCGGCGTGATCGAGGTGCCCCGCACCCAGTACCTCGGCATGCTCGCCGATGCCGTGGCCGACTCAGGTGCCTCCACCGCAACGCCCTCCGCCACATGAGCGCCTCCGTCACATGAGCGCATACGTCACGGCACGCCATACGGCGGGAGGCAATCGGGGTAGCGAACCGGCATGCCGGTCGGGAACACTGTGGGGATGACGGGCCACCCCGCTTCGCGCCGAGACGCCCCGTGGTTGATGCGCACCTACTCGGGCCACTCGTCGGCCCGCGCCTCGAACGAGCTGTACCGCACCAACCTCGCCAAGGGGCAGACCGGCCTGTCGATCGCCTTCGACCTCCCGACGCAGACCGGCTACGACCCCGACCACGTGCTGGCACGCGGCGAGGTGGGCAAGGTGGGCGTGCCAGTCGTCCATCTCGGGCACATGCGCACGCTGCTCGACGGCATCCCGCCCGGCGGAATGAACACGTCGATGACCATCAATGCCACCGCCGCGTGGCTGCTGGCCCTGTACGTGGCCAACGCCGCCGAGCAGGGCATCGACTCGACGGCCCTGCGCGGCACCACCCAGAACGACATCGTGAAGGAGTACCTCTCACGGGGCACCTACATCTTCCCGCCCGCCCCCAGCCGGCGGCTCATCGTCGACATGGTGGCGTGGTGCGCAGCGCACGCCCCCAAGTGGAACCCCATGAACGTGTGCAGCTATCACCTGCAGGAGGCCGGTGCCACGCCCGTGCAGGAGATCGCCTTCTCGCTGGCCACCGCCATCGACGTGCTCGACGCAGTGCGCGAGTCAGGCCAAGTGTCAGCCGACCGATTCCCCCAGGTGTTCGGCAGCATCTCGTTCTTCGTCAACGCCGGCATCCGCTTTGTCGACGAACTCTGCAAGATGCGCGCCTTCACCGACCTGTGGGAGCGCATCGGCCGCGAGCGCTACGGCGTCACCGACGAGTCCGCACTGCGCTTCCGCTACGGCGTGCAGGTCAACTCGCTCGGCCTCACTGAGGCACAGCCCGAGAACAACGTGCAGCGCATCGTGCTCGAGATGCTGGCCGTCACTCTCTCGAAGCGGGCCCGCGCCCGCAGCGTGCAACTGCCCGCATGGAACGAGGCGCTCGGCCTGCCGCGCCCATGGGACCAGCAGTGGTCGCTGCGCATGCAGCAGGTGCTCGCCTTCGAGACCGACCTGCTCGAGCACGACGACCTCTTCGACGGCTCGCATGTCGTGGAGGCACGCACCGCCGA
>JBJTRF010000227.1:0-6483 GCA_046076025.1 Ilumatobacteraceae bacterium | reverse complement strand
GGCGCGCCGCGACCAGTTCCTCGTTGGGGAAGCGGATGCGGAATCGCCGCGAGTAGTTCTCGCGCACCTTCGCGTTGGTGTAGGCCATCGTCGCCCAGTCGCCGAAGCGCGCGACGTCCATGCCCCAGATGTCGGCGCCGGGATCGCCATGCGCCATCCAGTTCGCCAGCGACAAGCCGACGCCGCCGCCCTGGCTGAACCCTGCCATGACGCCGCAGGCGACCCAGAAGTTCCGCAGGCCGCGCACCGGCCCGATCACCGGATTGCCGTCGGGGGCGAAGGTGAAGGGGCCGTTGATGATCTTCTTGATCCCGGCCTTCTCGATCGCCGGATAGTGCCGGAACCCGACCTCCAGCGACGGCGCGATGCGGTCGATGTCGTTGTTGAGCAGCTCGTGGCCGAAGCTCCACGGCGTCTCGCGCTCCGACCACGACACGCCGGCACGCTCGTACGTGCCCATGAGCATGCCCTTGCCTTCCTGGCGCATGTAGATCTCGCCGTCGGAATCGACGATGTGGAGCATCTCCTTCTCCGAGGCGGCGACCTCCGGGATCTCCTCCGAGATGATGTACTGGTGCTCCATCGCGAGGATCGGCAGCTCGAGCCCGACCATGCGCCCGACCTCGCGGGCCCACAGGCCGCCGGCGTTGACCACGTGCTCGGCGTGGATGACGCCCTTCTCGGCGCCGGTGCCCGGGTCGAAGGTATGCACGTCCCACGTGCCGTCCTGGCGCTGTGAGAGCCGGTTCACCCAGGTGTGCTGGTACACCTCGGCGCCGCGGTTGCGGGCGCAGATGGTGTAGGCGTGGGTGACGCCGGTGGGGTCGACGCTGCCCTCGTGCTCGTCCCACAGGGCGCCGACGAAGTACTTCTCCTCCATCAACGGATTGAGCTCCTTGGCCTCCTTCATCGAGATGAGCTCGAGGTGCATGCCGAGGTAGCGGCCGCGGGCCTGTGCCATCCGAAGGAAGTCGAGGCGCTCGGGCGTGTCGGCCACCATCAGGCCGCCGGGCAGGTGCACGCCGCACGCCTGGCCCGACTCCTTCTCGATCTCCTTGTAGAGGTTCACCGTGTACTGCTGGAGGCGGGCGACGTTGGGGTCGCCGTTCAGTGTGTGCATGCCGCCGGCTGCGTGCCACGTGCTGCCTGACGTGAGCGTCGCCTTCTCGACGAGCACGACGTCGGTCCAGCCTTCCTTGGTGAGGTGGTAGAGCACGCTGGCGCCGACGACGCCGCCGCCGATCACGACCACCTGGGCCGATGTCTTCATGAGTTTCCCCCTTGATCGAATGATGGGCGAGTGGGTGCGGCCGAGCGCTGCGCAGGGCCGATGCTAGAAGTCGGTGGCGACGCCGCCCTCGGCGATCCGCCGGTCGATGAAGCCGCGCAGTTCGGCCTTGATGTCGGCGTCCATGGGCGGCGGCTCGTAGGCGGCGAGGAAGCGGTCGACGAGGGAGTGGGTGCGCTGGTCGGCGGTGGGACTGCCCGCCTCGGCCCAGGCCTCGTAGTTGCGCCAGTCGGAGACGAACGGCCGGTAGAAGGCGTCGCGGTAGCGGGCCTGCGTGTGCGCCGTGCCGAAGAAGTGGCCGCCCGGGCCGACCTCGGCGATGGCATCGAGGGAGAGGGTGTCGTCGTCGACCACGACGGGGTCGAGCATGGCTGACACCATCTGCAACAGGTCGGCGTCGAGCAGCATCTTGTCGAGGCTGGCGTGCAGGCCGCCCTCCATCCAGCCGGCGCCGTGCATCATGAAGTTGACGCCGCCCATGATGGCGCCCCACAGCGAGAACACGCTCTCGTAGGCGGCCTGCGCGTCGAGGGCGTTGGCGGCGCAGACGTTGCTGCTGCGGTAGGGGATGCCGTAGCGGCGGCACAATTGGCCACCCACCATCGCCGTGCGGACGTACTCGGGCGTGCCGAATGCCGGTGCACCCGACTGCATGTCGACGTTGCTGGTGAAGCCGCCGTACATCACCGGTGCCCCCGGGTTGACGATCTGCACGAGGGCGATGCCGGCGAGTGCCTCGGCGTTCTGCTGGGCCAGCGCACCCGCCAGCGTGATGGGCGCCATGGCCCCGGCGAGCGTGAACGGGGTGACGACCACGGGCTGGTTGTGCAGCGCAAATTCGATCATGCCCTGCGCCATCGGCACGTCGAGGCGCAGCGGCGAGTTGGTGTTGACGACCGTGATGACCGACGGCTCGCGGTCGATGGTGGCCTGGTCGACGCCGCGCGCGATGCGGGTCATCTCGATGCAGTCGCGGTTGCGCTGTCTGCCGAGGCTGTAGCAGTACATGCCCTTGTCGGCGAGGGTGAGGATGTCCCACGACGCCTCGAGGTGGCGCACGGAGGCGTGGATGTCGACCGGCTCGACGGGGTAGCCGGGGATGTGGTGGATGACGTCGAGCATCTGGGCGAGCTTGACGAGGTCGCGGAAGCCCTCGCGGTCGCCGGTGCGCCGCACGCCGTTGCGGTCGACGTAGTGGGGCGTGCTGGCAACCGTGCCGAACGCGATCCAGCGGCCGCCGATGCGCAGGTTGTGGGCGGGATTGCGGCTGTGCAGGGTGAACTCGGAGGGTGCCGTGGCCACCGCCCGCTCGATGAGCTCGCGGGAGAAGCGGACGCGATGCGTCGACTCGTCGACGTCGGCCCCGGCCTCGCGCATGATGCTGCGCGACTCGGGGCACATGAACTCCATCCCGATCTGCTCGAGGATGCGCAGCGATGCCTCGTGGATCGACTCGAGCTCGTCGGCGGAGAGCACCTCGGTGTGGTTGAGGCGCATGGTGGGCTGGCGGAAGGGCCGCTGCTCGGGGAGTCGCGGGCCGCGGCTCTCGGCCCGGTCGCGGCCTCGCCGGCGTCCCCCTGCCTCGGGTGCCTCGGCGGCGCTGGAGGTGTCGGTCACGGCCTCCGACACTACACCGGCAGCGCGATTCCTTGTACAGGCGTACCGGAATCGACTCGGCGTCCGGCGGGCCGCGGCGGCGACGGCGGCGGTGGGCTAGAACGGCGCCGATGACACGCCTGCGCGACCTCGGCCTCGCCATCGGCCGGCTGCCGACCGGACCGACCAACTCGATCGCCGACGTCGACGGCATCTCGGTGGGCCACGCCTCGGTCGTGCGCGACGAGCCGCGGGCGGCGCGCACCGGCGTCACCGTGGTGCACACCCGTGCGCCGGGCAGTCGCGGGCTGCTGTGCCCGGCGGCGATGCACTCGCTGAACGGCAACGGCGAGTTCACCGGCTCGCACTGGCTGGCCGAGTCGGGCCTGCTGGCCGGCCCGGTGGCCATCACCAACACGCATCAGGTCGGCCTCGTGCGCGACGAGCTGGTGCGATGGCAGGTCGAGCGCAACCCTTCCACGCAGTGGTGCCTTCCGGTGGTGGGCGAGACCTACGACGGCTTCCTCAACGACATCGACGGCTTCCACCTCGAGCCATCGCACGTCCGGGCTGCGCTCGCCGATGCCGACCGTGCGCGCGGCGCCGGCGAGCCGGCCGTCGAGGAGGGCAACGTGGGGGGCGGCACGGGGATGGTGTGCCACCAGTTCAAGGGCGGCATCGGCACCTCGTCGCGGCGCGCCGGCGAGCCGGGATCGCCCGACGGCGAGTTCACGGTCGGGGCGCTCGTGCAAGCCAACTACGGCCGGCGGTCGCTGCTCCGCTTCGACGGTACGCGCATCGGTCACCTGGTGGACGAGGATGCCGTGCCGCTGCCCTCCGAGCCCCACGTTCCCGAGGCGGGCTCGGTGATCGTGCTCGTCGCCACCGACGCGCCACTGCTGGCCGACCAGTGCCGCCGACTCGCGCAGCGCGCCACCATCGGCCTCGCCCGTGTCGGCAGCATTGCCGCCGACAGCAGCGGCGACATCGTGCTGGCATGGAGTTCGGCCAATGCGGTGCCCGAGGACGCGGCCGCATCGTTCGGCATGCGGGCCCTGCCGCACGGCCACCTCACCCCACTCTTCGAGGCCGTTGCCGAGGCGGTCGAGGAGGCGGTCTGGAATGCGCTGGTTGCCGCCACCACGATGGTGGGCCAGCGCGGCAGGGTCGTGCATGCCATTCCGCATGACCTGCTCCGGTCGGCAGCGGCGACCGCGTCGGCCGGACGCACGTGACCGTCGACGACGCATGGCGCGCCGTCGCGTCGCGTGTGTATCGTCGACGGCGATGAGCGGCACCGCGAGGCGACAGGCATTCGAGTGGCCCACTGTCGCGCTGCTGGCGTGCTTCGCCGCCGCTTGGCTCGCCCTCACCCTCGGCCACGGGTCAGTGCCGTGGTGGGCCGCTGCACCGGCGATGGTGTACCTCGGCGGCCTGTGGATGTCGTTCGGCCACGAGTTGCTGCACGGGCACCCGACGCGCTGGAACTGGGTGAACGGTGCGGTCGGCTGGCTGCCGCTCGCGATGTGGCTGCCGTTCAGCCGGTACAAGTACTGGCACGTCGTGCACCACTTCGCCGATCTCACGGATCCCATCGAGGATCCCGAGAGCTTCTACGTCACGCCGGCCGACTGGGAGCGCCGAACACGGCTTGGCCGGGCGTGGACGGTGCTGCTGCGCACCGCCCTGGGGCGAGTGCTGCTCGGCCCGTGGCGGGCGATCCCGCGGTTCTGGCTCGGCGAGGTTCGCTGCCTCGGCGAGCGGCGCATCGTCAGCCAGTGGCTCGTGCAATTGGTGCTCGCCGCGGCCTTCGGGTGGTGGCTGTTCGGCGTGGTCGGCTATCCGTGGATCGAGTACCTGCTGTGCTTCGTCATCGGCGGATCCTCGTGCACGCACCTGCGGTCGTTCGTCGAGCACCAGGCAGTGGCGACGGGCACGCGTTCTGCCGTGGTGAAGGCCGGTCCGCTGCTGAGCCTGCTGTTCCTCAACAACAACCTGCACCACACCCACCACGCCCAGCCCGACCTCGCGTGGTATCGCATTCCCGCCGCGCACCGCGAGCTCGGCAGCGACTCGATCGCTGCCGCCGGTGCCGGGCTCTATGCGGGTGGCTACGCGCAGGTGATCCGCACGTACCTCTTCCGGCCGTTTCACCAGCCGGTTCACCCGCTGCCGCGGCCATGAGGTTCGCGATGCTGGGGATGTATCCCTTCGAGCATCTGCGCACGCACTACGACGATCTCTGGTCGGCGCTGCGGCGACACGCCGCCGACGACTCGCTGCCCGCCTCGCTCGACTGGGACCGCGACCTCCATGCCTCGTGGACCGATCCCGCACTCGTGCTCGGGCAGACATGCGGCTGGCCGCTCGTGACGACGCTCGCCGGTCGCGTCGCAGTCGTCGGCTCGTTCGATGTCGACGTGCCGTTCGCCGCCGAAGGTCGCTACCGCACGGTGCTCGTCGCCCGTCGTCCCATGTCGGTGAGCGAGCTGAAGGGCCTGCCCGACACCGTGGTGGCGGTGAACTCGCTCGACAGCCTGTCAGGGTGGGTGAGCCTGTGCCATGCCTGGGGCGGGCGGCCGCCGCGGGTGCTCGAGACCGGCGCCCACCGCGACAGCCTGCGCGCCGTGGCCGAGGGCAGGGCGCACCTCGCCAGCATCGATGCCTTGTCGTACGGGCACATCGTGGAAGTCGCGCCCGCGCAGGCGTCGTGGGTGCACCTCGTGGGGCACGGGCCGCTCGTGCCCTCGTTGCCGCTGATCTGCTCGCCCGAGCGAGCCGACACCGTGCCCGGGCTCCGCACTGCGCTGGCCGCAGTCGTGGCCGACCCGACGCTGTCGGCCACGATGCGGGCGCTGCGCATCAGGGGGTTCGTGCCGTTCGACCTCGCCGACTACGAGCCGCTGCTGGCGCTGGCGCCCCCAGCTGGCGGCTGAGGGCTGCCGCCTCCCGAGCCACTGCCGACCGCGCCCGTCGCAGCGACGCGCCGTCGAATCGGTACGAGGGGCCGACGACGCTGAGCGCCGCCACCACCTCGCCGGCGGCGTCGAGCACCGGTGCCGAGACCGCTGTCGTGCCGTCCTCGACGGCGTTGACACGCGATGCGACGCCGTCGTGGTCGGTGCGTCCGGCGAGCGCTGCGCCGACTGCCGTGCCTCGGCGGGGGATCTCGTGGCCGAGCCAGCTGACGTGGCGGACCGTGTGGCTGCCGGCGTGCATGGCGACGTAGGTGGCGGTCGACTCGTCGACTGCCTCGGCCAGGTACGCCGACTCGCCGGTCTCGTCGGCGAGGGCGCGCAGCACCGGCGCGGCGATGCGCGGCAGGGTGGCGGAACTCGAGAGGGCGCGGGCGATGCGCAGCAGCTCGGCGCCCGGCACGTAGCGACCCTCGTCGTCGCGCATCGCGAAGCCGGCCGCCTCGAGCGCTCGCAACTGCCGAAGGGCGGTGCTCGGCGTAAGGCCGACGCGGCGGGCGGCCTCGGCAAGGCTGATGCCGGTCATCCCCTCGGCGGCGGTGTCGGCGACGGCCCGCAGCAGGGCGAGGCCGCGGTCGGTGGCCCGCGGCGTGGCGCGGGAACTGCTCTCGCCGTCGATGTCGG
>JBJTRF010000226.1:0-2616 GCA_046076025.1 Ilumatobacteraceae bacterium | reverse complement strand
GGCAGCCCCTGCGGAAGGTCGCCGACGAGCCGCACGCCGTCATCGCCGAGACCCAGCACGGTGGCGGCGACGATGCCGAACACCACCGCCAGCAGGGCCGACGGCGCACGGCGGTCGATGCGCCGCGTCGCGAACACGATGACAAGCGACGCTGCTCCCACCGCCAGCGTCGTGGCATCGAACGCGCCGTCGCCGAGGCGCTCGGCGAATGACGCAACCTCGTCGATGACGTTCTCCCCGCCTACCGAGAAGCCGCACAGCTTCGCCACCTGCGCCACGATGATCGTGAGCGCAATGCCGTGCAGGTAGCCGTATCGAACCGGTGCCGACAGCAACTCCGACACGAAGCCGAACTGCGCTAGGCCAGCAGCCAGGCACAGCACGCCGGCCATCACCGAGATCGCCCCGGCCAGCGCGACGGCCGTGGCGTCGTCGCCTGCGGCGAGCGGCAGCACTGCTGCGGCGATCAGCGGCGCGAGTGCCGAGTCGGGCCCCATCACCATGATGCGCGACGGGCCGACGACCGCGTACACGAGTCCGGCGACGATCGTGGAGTACAGCCCCGTCACCGGCGGCAGGCCGGCCGCCGACGCATACGCCATGCCGGCAGGAGCCAGCAGGCCGGTGAGCACCAGTCCCGCCCCGAGGTCGCGCCCCAGCCACTCGCGTCGATAGGCACGCGCCTGGCGAACCGCCGGGATGGCGCCCACCGCCCGGCGAACTCCACGCGCCGCCGAGGACGTCAGGCTCGCTGACGAGTCGTCGACGCCGTTCGACGGCGCCCCGTCGGCCGGACTGGACACCGTGCCGTCATCGCCGTCTGGCTCGGTGCTGGCACGTCGGTCCACTGGTCGAAGGATGTCACGGCTGCTCGCATGGGGCGGGTGACCGTTGCGCCACTAGTGTCGGCCGGACAGCGACCGTTCAGGGGGTACACAGTGGGTGGCAGCATTCTCGGCAACCGAGTGCTTCGCAAGGAAGATCCGAAGTTCCTCACCACGGGCGGCGTCTACGTCGACGACCTGCTCGACGAGCCGCTGCTGACGGGCGCCCTGCACGTCACCTACGTGCGCTCCACCGTGGCCCACGGCCACCTGCTGTCGATCGACGCGTCCGCCGCGCGCGAGATGCCCGGCGTGGTGGCGGTGCTCACCGCCGACGATCTCGGCCTGCAGCCGGTGCCGAGCAACTTCAATCCCGGCGTGGCCCGCTACCTGATGGCCAAGGTTGGCGACAAGGTGCGCTTCGTCGGCGAGCCGGTGGCCGTGGTGCTCACCGAGGAGCGCTACCAGGGCGAGGACGCCGCCGAGGCCGTCATCGTCGACTACGACGTGCTGCCCGCCGTCGTCGACATCGAGCAGGCGATGACCTGCGGCACACTGCTGTACGACACCGCGCCGGCCAACGTCGCCTTCGACACCACGGCGCTGGGCATGCCCGATAACACCGGCACCGACTTCTTCGCCGGCTGCGAGGTGGTCTCCGGGCCGCACCGCGTGCTGAACCAGCGCGTCGCACCGTGCCCGCTCGAGGTGCGCGGCTCGGCAGTGGCGTGGGCTGATGGCCGCCTGGTGCAGTGGCTCAGCACGCAGGGCGCGCAGGGCGCCAAGACCACCATCGCCGCTGTCACCGGCGTCGACCCGTCGATGGTGCGCGTCATCGCCCCCGACGTGGGCGGCGGGTTCGGCGCCAAGATCAGCTGCGACCCCGAGGAGTCGCTGCTCGGCCTCATCTCGAAGACGGTCGGCCGCCCGCTTCGCTGGCGCGAGACGCGCAGCGAGTCGATGATGGTGATGGGCCACGGCCGCGCACAGGTGCAGTACCTCACAAGCGGCGGCACGCGCGAAGGCAAGGTGACCCACTACCAGCTGCACGTGCTGCAGGACTGCGGCTACTTCGCCGAGATGGGCACCATCCTCGCCCCGTTCATGACCCGCCCGATGTCGAGCGCCGTGTACGCCATTCCCAACATCGAGTGCCGCACTACGAGCGTGCTCACCAACACCGCCGTCACCACGGCGTACCGCGGCGCAGGCCGCCCCGAGGCCACGGCAGCTGCCGAGCGCGCCATGGACCTGTATGCCGCCGCCGTGGGCATGGATCCCGCCGAGGTGCGCCGCGTCAACCTCATCCCGAAGTTCGACCAGCCCACGTCCACCGTGATCGGCCAGACCTACGACGTCGGCGACTACGAGGGCGCGCTCGACAAGGCGCTCGCCACCGCCGGCTACGCCGAACTGCGCGCCGAGCAGCGCCGCCGCCGCGAGCGAGGCGACGTCGTCCAGCTGGGCATCGGCGTCAGCACTTATGTCGAGATCACTGGTGGCGTGCCGCCCTTCGGCGAGCACGCCAAGATCGAGGTGCACGACGACGGCAGCGCCACCGTGTACACCGGCACGTCGCCGCACGGCCAGGGCCATGCCACAGCGTGGGCGATGATCGCCCAGGACCGCCTCGGCATCCCGATGGAGCAGATCACCCTCGTGTGGGGCGACACCGACCTCGTGCCCGAGGGCGGCGGCACGATGGGCTCGCGCTCGCTGCAGCAGGGCGGCACCGCGGTGTACGTGGCATCCGACGAACTGGTCGAGAAGGCCCGCACGCTGGCCGCCCGCC
>JBJTRF010000225.1:0-17963 GCA_046076025.1 Ilumatobacteraceae bacterium | reverse complement strand
AAGCGCAGCTCGCCCTCCCACGGGAAGTGCGGGTTCGCCAGCAGCAGTCCACCCTCGCCGCCGACAGTGCGATCCGCGCCAATCGCCCACCCGTTGCTGGCAAGCGGCACGTCGGCAAGGCCGCCGAATGCCGCCGCGCTGGCATCGTCGGTGGCGCTCGTCGAGTCGGTCGAGGGGACGGTAGTGGCGACCAGATCCGGGGGCCGCGCTGCCGCGATGTAGCTGACGAGCTGGGCCGAACTGGCCTGCAGCGCGATCGCCCGCGCATACGAGTAGACGTCGGCGCCCGACACCTTGAACACCCAGGGCTCGGCAGCGCACCATCCCGTGAGCCCGGTGTTGTCGTCGAAGAACTGGTTCCAGCCGGCCGCGAAGGCCTCGAACTCCTCGACGATCTGCGGATCGACCGTCTCGTAATCGGTGCGGGCGATCTCGTCGATGCCGATCGATCGCCACGCGAAGTCGCTGTCGAGGTTGCGGTTGCCGTCGCCGACGCCGAGGAACTCGGACCGGCGGCCCTCGATGCGCAGCAGTTGGTCGGCCAGCGAGCAGCCGTGGTCCTGCGCACTGGCATAACCCTGCCCGAAGAACGCCCCCTTCAGGTCGGCGGCGAGGATGTGCGGCACCCCGTCGGTGGTGCGGCGGATCGTGGCCTCGTAGAACGCGCCGTCGTCGACCGTGGTGGCCGGCAGGCTGTCGACCGTGTCGTCGGTGGCATCCGGCCGGCGAGGGGTGCACGCGGCCAGCAGGGTCACTGCCATCACTGCGCCGGAGAGTCGACGGATCATCCCCTGAGTATGCCCCCGAGTCCCCGCCGCAGGCACCCCACCGGATGCCTCCCACCCAGTCCGGGACCCTGGCCCGACGCTACGAAAGGCGGCGAGTCGCAGTGCCCTCTGACGGCGACCACGAGGTCACCGCCAACTCGTCGCCGTCGACCTCGATGAGCGACATTGACCGAATCAGCAGCTCGAAGTACACGCCGGTGACCGAATCGTCACCGCGGCCGACGGCATGCAGCAGTCGATGGCTCTCGGCGTCGTCCAGGCGTCGGACATCGGCGTCGACCCGCACATCGCCCTCACCGTGGGGCAGCTCGGCATTCAATGGCGCCGAGTGCACCGAGCACCACGGCCGAGCCTCGAGATCGTGCCGGCGCGCGGCAGCGGGCATCATGCCCAGCCACATCATCCCGTCGGTGATGTAGATGTTGGTGCCGCTCACCCGAGGCCGGCCGTCTGCTCGCACCGTCGCCATCACGTGATGCTCGTGCGCTGCGAATCGGCTGGCGGCAGCTGACGCAAGGGGGCTGGCCAGCCGCTCGACGTCCCTCCACGCCAGTCCAACCTCGCCCACGCCCGCAGTCTGGCATCCTCGCCTGTCGCGGATTCGTCAGCAGGCAGCGCCGATAGGGTCGACGCTCTTCAACGACACGCGAGCGACACACGCGAAACAAAGGGCGGAGAAATCACATGCGCACACGGGTAGATCGCCTGATGCGCCTCGTCGTTCGAGTGCTCGCTGTCGCTGCGTTGCTCGGCGTCGCACGTGTCGCCGCACTCGTCGCGCGGCGCACGAAGCTTCTCGACGAGGTATCGGCCGAGCTTCGACACTGGGTGCTGCTGATACCCACCTCGGTCACAAACCGAGTCTCGCTGGGTATCGCCCGCCGAGTCGTCGCACTGCCGACGCAGCCCGTCGACGGGTGCACCATGCGCGACGAGCACGTTGCAGCCAGCGGCACCGATCCCGGCGTGCGAGTTGTTGTCTACGAGCCCATCGAGCGCCCAGTAATGACCGGGGCGATGCTGTGGATCCACGGCGGCGGGCTGATCATGGCCGGCGCCGACCAGTACCACGACGTATGCAGTAGGTGTGCCGCCGAGCTCGGCATCGTCGTGGTGAGCGTCGACTACCGGTTGGCACCAGAGCATCCGTTTCCAGCAGGCCTCGACGACTGCATGGCGGCACTCCGCTGGCTCGATGATCAGGCCGACCGACTGGGCATCGATCGGTCGCGAATTGCCGTCGGCGGCGACAGCGCCGGCGGCGGCCTGGCGGCATGCGTGGCGCAGCGGGCACGCGACGAGGGCGGCCCCGCACTGTGCTTCCAGTTGCTGCAGTACCCAATGCTCGACCACCGGAGCCCCCTCACCACGGGCCCCGACACGCTCGTGTGGTCGCGGCGATCGAATGCCTTTGCGTGGTCGCTCTACCTCGGTCACGACATCAGCGACACCGAGACCCGCCCGTATGCATCGGCTGCGACATGCGGCCAGATGCAGGGCCTGCCTCCCGCATGGCTCGGCATCGGCACGGCCGACCTCTTCTACGACGAGTCGATTCGATACGCGCAGCAACTCATCGAAGCCGGGGTGCCGTGCGACCTGCACGTCGTGCGCGGGATGTACCACGGCGCCGAGCGCGTGCGGCCGGCCGCACCGAGCATGCGCGACTTCACCGACCGAATGATCGCGGCGCTCGGCGAGGCGCTCGGCAGCAGGTAGCCGGCGACACCCGGTTGAGTCGTGGTCAGCCGACCGCCGTGGCGATGGCGAACAGCGCCGGAATCCCGACGGTGAGGTTGAAGGGAAACGTGACGCCGAGGGCTGCGACGAGCGCCAGTTCGTTGTTGGCTTCGGGCAGGGCCGTGCGCATCGCCGCCGGGGCAGCGATGTACGATGCGCTTGCCAGCATCACGCCGAACACGGCGGCGCCTCCCACCTCGAGGCCGATGGCTGTGCCGAGCAGCACGCCCGACGCGCCAAACGCCAACGGCGCGACGATGCCGAACGCCGCCAGGCGCAACGAGGGCCATCCGCTGTCGCGGATTCGGCGCGCCACCGTGGCGCCCATGTCGAGCAGGAACAGCGTCAGCAGCCCGGCGAACATCGTGACGAAGAAGGGCTCCACCTGCGAGAACGACGAGTCGCTGGCGACGCGGCCGATCACGAGGCCCCCGAGCAGCAGCAGCACGCTGCGACCCGCCAGCACCTCTCGCAGCGCCTCGCCGAACTCGATGCCACCCTGGCGACGGCTGACGACCAGCAGGGCGACAACGATGCCGGGCACCTCGAGCAGTGCCACGAGCGACGTCATGAACCCGTCGGTTGCAAGACCCGACTCAGCGGCCAGCACCATCGCCGCCGTGAAGGTGACCACCGACACCGACCCATAGTGGGCGGCGAGCGAACCGGCATCGGCGATGCGAAGCCCGAGCACGCGAACGGCCACGGCGAACACCACCAGCGGCACGACGATGCCGGCACCTACCGTCGCCAGCGCCGGCACCACGAGATCGGCCCAGTCGGTGCCGACGAGCGCCCGGCCGCCCTTCAGCCCGATGGCCAGCAGCAGGTAGCTCGACAGCCACGTGTGGATCGGGTCGGGCAGCCGCAGGTCGCTGCGCAGCACCACGGCCACCGCACCCAGCACGAAGGCCAGCACCATCGGCGAGGTCAGGTTCTCTACCGCCAGTTCCCACGACGACACGGGGGCGAACAGTACTTGCAGCAGACCTCACTGCGCTAAGTCGCGCCTCGCGTGGCGTCGTACGCGATGTCGTATCGCTCGCGCTGCGCGGCGGGATGCGCTCAGTCCGTGAGCGTCACCTTGATAGCGCACACGCCGGCAGTCGGTGAGCCGCCCTTGCGCGCCGCACGGCGGTCGCTCCACGTCAGCAGCAGCGCATAGGCGATGGGGTACTTCGACTTCACCGCGGCTCGTGCCGCCAGCGCACGCTCACCCAGCAGCACCTCGGCAGTGCCGGCGTGCACGGGAGCGCCGTCATGTACCCGCCCGCGCATGCTGCAGGCCTGAATCGTCACCGCCGGATTCCGCCGCACGCGCTTCACCTTCCACGAATCCTCGTCGGTGGTGAACGTGTAGCCGTCCTCGAAGGGCGCGATCCACACGGGCAGCGGCACGGCAGTGCCGTCCTTCTTGAACGAGACGAACGAGACGTACTGTGCACTGTCGATGTCTGCCGGCATACGGTCGACTGTACCCGCCGGCGTCCAGCGCATCGCCGGTCGCTGGTCTCAGCCGACCCGCCATGCATCGATGGTCTCGTAGCGAACTCCATCGGCGTGCAACCGGCTCTCGACGAGTGCCACCTCAACAACGTCGAACTCGGCACTGAGACTCATCCCGAGCGCTCGCGGCATCGACGCATAGTGCTTCAGCCTGGCGAGCGTGAGATGGCCGGTGAATCGCTGACGTGCCGGCTCGCCGAGGTGCGCCGTCAGGTTGCACACATCGGAGGCGAGTTCGTCGAGGCCTCCCACCGGGATCACGAGCGAGCGCTCGCCCAGCACGTCGACGCCCGGCCCGAGCCGTGCGGTGGCCGGTGCCAGTGCGCAGCCGTCAAGTGCCGACGACACCTGCCGCGGATCGGCCTCGCCGAGAAACCGCAGCGTCACGTGCCATCGCTCGGGCTCGACGAAGCGAACGCCGCGCTGGTCCTTGCGCGGCAGCGCTCGAAGGTCCTCTATCACCTCATCGGGCGGCCACACCGCTATGAACAGCCGTGTCACTCGACTCCCAACGGCCGATCAGACACGACGGCCGCCGCAGACCGGACCCAATAGACGATGTGCCGCTTACCCCACCATTCAGGGAGATTCGGATGGTCGAAGTCGAGGTCGGCACGACGCGTCATCCCGATGCGCCGCATTACAGCCTCGCTCCTCGCATTCGTCTCGGTGGTGAACGAGTAGATGTCGCGCAGGCCGAGATCGGCAAAGGCATGGGCCAGCACGCGCTGAGCCGCCTCAGCGGCATAACCGCATCCCCACGCCCACCGCGCCAGGCGCCAGCCGATCTCGACGTGTGGCCCCATCGGCGTTTCGAAGGCCGTCCGGTTGAGGCCCGTGTAGCCGGCGAAGCGACCATCGACCTCGACGGCCCACAGTCCGAAGCCGTGCTCGTCGAACCCCGCCTCGATTCGGTCGATGAAGGCATCCGACTCGGCCCGCGACAGGTGTCGGGGGAAATACCGCATCACCTCAGGGTCGGCATTCAACTCGGCGAACGGCACCCGATCGCCGTCCACCCATCGACGCAACACCAGCCGGTCAGTCACCAGTTGCCCACTCATCATCATCAGCACCTCACCTTCCGTTCACTTCGCGCACCGCATCCAATCCAGCAGTTGTCAGGACAGCGATCCGGCCACCCGGCCCTCACTCAGAGGTCGAACCGGTACACGTTCGTGTCGCGGGCGACGAAGCCGATGCGTTGGTAGAGGCGGTTGGCTGCCTCGCGGCTGGGGCGCGACGTCAGGTCGACGGTCTTTGCGCCGCGGCGTCGGGCCACCTCGAGCGCAGCGAGGTTGAGCGCCTCTCCCACTCCGTGACCTCGGGCCGACTCGTCCACCACGACATCCTCGATCCACGAGCGGACACCGGTGGGAATTCGAAACGTCACCAGGGTGAGCGTGCCGACGATCTGGCCCTCGACTCGCGCGACCAGCACGTCGCTTTCCGCCGCATGCACGATGTGGGCCAGTTCGTCGCGCTGCGGCGGCGGGGAGCTTCTCGACAGCTGTGGCACGAGCCGCTCGAAGGCCTCGAACAGTTCGTCGGTGACCTCGGTTGCGATCTCGATCTCTGCAGCCATGCCGCCCACGCTACGCCCACGCCACCATCGCCACGTCAACGACGGCCCATCACGACACTCACGGCCGCCTAATCGTCGTCATCCTCGTAGTAGTTCTCGCCATCGCCCTGCTCGACCTGCAGTCCCTTGTTCACCCGGAGCCAATGCGCCTCAGCACCCTTGTGTCCTGCTGCGGCAACCGTGGCCGTCGCTGCCCCAGCCGACAGCACCAGCACCACCGACATCACGATGGCCCCGACCCTCGAACTGGCCACCCGGGCGATCGCGCTCTGCGGCTGTGCCCTGCGGCGGGCGAGGTGCCGAATCAGCACTACCGCCAGCACGACGACAAAGAAGAGCACCGCAACCGTGCGCGCTATCTCGCCCATCTCAGCGTGCTGCTCGAGCAAACCCGACTCTCCCACGCCACCGCGCTCGAGCATCTCCTCAAGCGCCTCACCCGAGCCGGCCGCCAGCACAGCACCCGCCATGCCGAGACCGGATGCAGCGACCAGTCCCCATCCAAATCGATCGAGCCAGGCGGGCCGGACTGCGAAGAGGATCGCCGCGAGTCCAGCGAGGGGAATCACGACAACCGGAAGATGGGCGAACAGCGGATGCGCCGGCAGGCCGGCAATCTTCTCGATTTCCATGCGGTCACCCTACGCGTCTCAGCGGACTACGCCTGCAGCAATGTGACGCAGATGCCTCTATGAATCATCCAAGAACTGTCGCTCTGCCTCGCCGGTGCCGGGTGCAGGTCACTCTTATCGCTACCAACTCGCACGGCTACGCTTGCAGCATGCTGTTAGACCGCAATCGACCAGTCACGGCCGTCGAGTTCGCCGCGGCGACGGGCTGGCACGTGAAGCCCGAGGGGGCATGCCGAGGCGAGGTCTGCGTGCCAGCGCCGGGATCGCTGCATGGTGACGGCACCGTCGACGTGTCGATCCTCGCCGACCGACTCGGCATGCCGATCGTCGCCGATACGCAGCACGGCGTGTCGGCGATTGGCCCGTCCACGCTGTCGGGTCGAGCGCTGCCGACAGCCGTCGCTGCCGATCCCGAGCTGATCGATCGCGACGGCCAGCCCTTCAGGCTCAGCAGCCTGCGCGGGCGCAAGGTGCTACTGGTTGCCTGGTCGAGTTATTGAGGCTGCCGCACCAGCCTGCCCGGGTGGCAGGCACTGCATCTCGAGCTTGAGCCTCTCGGGCTCACCGTGGTGACCGTCGCCATCGACGTCGAGCCGGCGCATGCGCACCGGTGGATCGACGCCGCGAAGCCCACGCATCCGTCGCTCATCGACACACGACACGTGACCGACGAGCTGTTCGGCTTCGTCAACATCCCGATGGCCGTATGGATCGACGAGCAGGGCGTGCTCGTGCGGCCGGCAGAATCGGCCACCATCGAGCGCAGCCCGCTACGCGGCAGGCCGATACCGGAAGGGCTGCCCGATCGGATCGAGCGGGCACTCCGCGAGGTGCAGAAGATGCCCGATGTCAGCGACGAGTACCGCGCCGCGATCGTCGACTGGGCGCAGCGCGGCAGCCAGTCGCCCTACGCGCTGTCACCCGACGAGGTGGTCGCCCGCAGCCTGCCGAGGGGCGCCGACGAGGCCCGCGCTGCCGCCTGCTTCGAGCTCGGCGAGCATCTCCGCCGCACGGTTGGCGGCGACGTTGCCGTGCACTGGTGGCGCGAGGCGCATCGCCTGCAGCCCAACAACTGGACGTACAAGCGCCAGGCATGGACGCTCGTCACCACCCCGCCCGGTGCGGCCGAGAACGACCTCATGCAGGGCCCGAACGACGTCTACGACGGCAACTGGCTCGACGACGTGATCGCCAGCGGCGGCGGCGAGGCGTACACCATCACGCCGCGGCTCTGACGCCGGTCGGCGCCCGTACGTCACGGCTGCGCGACCGCTACACCACCGCCGCATCACCGCGATGTCGCCGCTATCTCGCCGCTACGTCACCGCAGAATCCGGCGCCACGCCCATTCCTGAGCCAGTGACGCGGCGATAGCCTCGGCGCAGATGGACTACGTCAAGTGGCGTACTCGGCCCAGTCTCCGCAGCCCGATCATGGTGTGCGCGTTCACCGGCTGGAACGACGCGGGCGACGCCGCCAGCACGGCGCTGGCGCACCTCACCCGCTCGTGGCAGGCACAGCCGCTCGCCGAGATCGATCCAGAGGAGTTCACCGACTTCGCCACCGTGCGGCCGATGGTGAAGCTCACGCCCGAGCGGCAGCGCACGATCGAATGGCCCTCGGTCGACCTGTGGCACGCCAGCACGCCAGGCGGCGACGTCGTACTGCTCCTCGGCCCCGAGCCAGCGCTCCGCTGGCGCCTCTTCACCGAGCAGGTGGTTGGCATCGCCCGCGAGCTGCACGTGTCGATGGTGCTGAGCCTTGGCGCCCTGCTGGCCGACGTGCCGCACAGCCGACCGACTCAGATCATCGGCACCGCCACCGACCAGTCGATGCTCGACCGCTTCGAGCTGCAGCGCAGCCGCTACGAGGGCCCTACCGGCATTGTCGGTGTCGTCCACGATGCGTGTGCGCGGGCCGATCTGCCATCGGCGTCGCTGTGGGCCGCCGTACCCGCGTACGCGTCGCAGGTGCCGTCGCCGAAGGCTGCGCTGGCGCTGGTCGAGCGCGCCTGCGAGATGATCGGCACGCCGCCGCCCGTGGGCTCGCTGCGCGCCGATGCCGACCGCTACGACGAGCGCGTCACTGCATTCGTGGCCGACGACGACGACCTCATCGGCTACGTCGACCGCCTCGAGTCGATGAGCGACGACGAGCTGTACGACGACGAGGACGAGGACGACGCAGTCGGCGGTGAGTTGGTCGACGATGCCGAGGCCGCTGCCGCTGCCGCCGAGGCCATTGCCGCACTCGACAGCGAGGAACTCATGCTCGAGGTCGAGAAGTTCCTCCGCGACCAGGACGGCCCTGAGCGCTGACCTGACTGCACGACGGTGCCGTGCCCGCGGCCTCGGTCAGCCCGCTGGCTCGCCGACAGACCGCAGCCGGGAGCGAAAGTCGAGTCCCTCGAATCGGCCCGAGGTGCGCCACTCGTCGATGTACCGGAAGAACGCCGCAGCCCCATCGGGAAAGCCACTGCCATTCAGCCGCTCGCGCCGGCCGATCGGCCGGCCTTCGTTGTTGTAGTAGCCGGGCGTGCAGTCAGAGTTTCCGAGGAAACCGCGAGTGGTTCCCTCGAGCAGGGCGATCCACTCGTTCTCCGCCGACTCCGTCACCTCCACCTCATCGGTACCGAGGTCGAGCGCGTGGCGAACGACAGCCGCGATCGTGCGGCCGGCCTCGACGAAATTGTGCGTCACATTCGAGATCAGGTTGGCACCCTGATTGGGCTGCACGATGAACAGGTTCGGGAAGCCGTGCACGTGCATGCCGTGCTTGGTTCGCATGCCATCAGCCCAGTGCTCGCTGAGCGTCTCGCCGGCGCGGCCCACTGTCTCGAAGCCCGCACGACGCGCCAGCGGCGTGCCCACCTCGAATCCAGATGCGAACACGATGCAGTCGAGCTCGACGTGCCGATCGCCCACCCAGACGCCCGTCGCGTCGACTCGAGTTACGCCACTCCCGTCGGTGTCGACGAGGTGCACGTTCGGACGGTTGAAGGTCTGCAGGTACTCGTCGTGGAAGCACGGCCGCTTGCACAGCTGCCGATACCAGGGCTTCAGCCCCTCGGCAGTTGCGGCGTCGCCGACAATGGCATCGACGCGGGCCCTGATCTCGGCCATCTTCTCGTCGTCGCTGTCCTCGTAGGCGCGGGTGAGCAGTGCGGGGCTCGGCGTCTCGCCGGCGGCGATGAGTTCCATCATCCGCGACCTGATCCGCAGGGTGATGTCGGTCCAGCCGTCCATCACGAGGTCTTCGTCGGCGAATCCGCCGGTCTGCAGTGTCACGAAATTGGTGAGCCAGCGCTGCTGCCAGCCCTCACCCAGCGTCGCGAACCACGCCGGGTCGATGTCGTGGTTGTTGCGCACGTCGATCGACGACGGCGTGCGCTGGAACACGAACAGTTCGTGCGCATCCCTTCCTAGATTGGGGATGCACTGCACGGCCGTCGCACCCGTGCCGATGATGCCGACACGTCGACTGGCAAGCCCTGTCATCGGCGTGCCGGTCGGATCGCCGCCGGTGTAGGCGTAGTCCCATCTGCTCGTATGAAAGCAATGCCCCTCGAAGGTGTCGATGCCGTCGATGCCCGGCAGCTTGGGCCGGTGCAGCGGCCCGGTGCCCATCGACACGAACCGGGCGGTGAGGCGATCACCTCGATCGGTGTGGATCACCCACCGGGAGATGCGGTCGTCCCACTCGAGCAGCGTCACTGCCGTCGAGAACAGCGCCCTCTCGTACAGGCCGAAGGTCGTGGCGATCCGCACTGCCTGCCCGTGGATCTCGGGGGCATACACGTACTTCTTCGAGGGCATGTGCCCGGTCTCCTCGAGGAGGGGCAGGTACACCATCGCCGCGGTGTCGCACATCGCGCCCGGGTACCGGTTCCAGTACCACGCCCCGCCGACGTCACCGCCGCCCTCGATGATGCGGATGTCGTCGACGCCGGCCTGGCGGAGCCGGGCGCCAGTGACCAGCCCTGCGAATCCGCCGCCGATGATGGCCACGGTGACGTCGTCGCTCAGCGGTGCCCGCTCGACTCGCTCGACGTACGGATCGGCGGTGAAGTGGGCGAACCTGCCCGTCGGCTCGACGTACTGCTCGTTGCCGTCGGGACGCAGCCGCTTGTCGCGTTCGCGCCGATACCGATCGCGAATTGCCTCGCGGTCGGCGAAGTGCTCTCGTGCAGTGTCAGCCATGGCGTGTCTCCGAATCGGGTGGATCGGCGAGCACGTGCGGCATCGTGCGCCATGTGGGCGACCTCGGCGTGTCGAACGAGGTCGCCACGTACTGACCGTCGATCGCAGCGAATGCCGCAGGTGCCCACCACTCGGCACCGGCGGTGGGTGCTGGCAGCGCGTCGCGCCCGAACCAGCCGACTCCGTCGGTCTCGGGCGGATGCCCCTGCAGCTCGCCGCCCGTGGCGCGGCAATGAAACAGCAGCATGTACATCGCGAACCTCGTGAAGCCCATCCGCTGTCCGTCGACCACGGCGAGCAACTGGACTGGCTCGCAGTCGATTCCGGTCTCCTCGCGAACCTCCTTCACCACCACTTCGCTCGCCGAATAGCCGACGTCGGCCCATCCGGTGGGATAGAGCCACACGCCGCTGTCGGGTCGCTTCATCAGCAGCACCTCGCCATCGTCATTACCCACCACCGCGCCGACTGCGACCTTCGGGGTGACATAGCCCGGCACGCCCTCACCGACGCTGTCGAGCCATTCCTGCACGAAGTGATCGCTCTCGCGCCGCACTTCGAGCGCATCATCAGCGGCGGCACGGATGTCGGCGGCAACGTGCAGGATCTCCTCGAAGCGCTCGCGCTCGTAGAGGTTCTGCGTGAACCCGAGCCCGGTGCGAGCGATCGCGGCCAGCGTCTCGCTCCACCGCACGAGATCGCGGGTGAAGTCGGCCGGGCCGAGATCGCTCATCCCCACAGTCTCGCCGCGCCCCGAGCCTCACCCGCCATCGGACGGCCGACCGCCATGGTCTCTGCGGTGACGGCGCCCATGGGGCAGTTCGCCGTCGGCCTCCAGTGCTGCTCCCAGCCGAGCTCGGCACTCACCGCAGACCTCGAGGTGGCCGATGACGTCACCGTGTCGGCGGATGCGCGCCCCGCCTCGCACGAGCGCCCCCAACGACCTCACGCACCGCCAGCATGCCGGCACCTCGGACGGCAGCAGGTGGGCCACGACAAACTCCTGGCGTAGCCGCTCGACGGCCCGGTAGATCGCGCTCGACAGGCCCTGCGCCGACATTCCGTGCATCGCCGCAAGACGTCCGATCGACTCGTCAGACTCAAGCACGAGTGCAAGGACGGCGCGAGCCGATGGCGACAGGCGATTGAACGCTGCGAGCGCAGCCACTCGCTCAAACTGAGCGTCGAGCTCTCTCGAGGGGCGCATGACACCCCACCGTCCATCGGCGATCGACCCGTCGGCATCTCGCTCGTCGAGTGCGGACACCACGGGCGAGTCGTCGAAATTGCTGACAAGCACCACCCGACGCTGCTCGCGGTGTCGGTCAACGGCGAGATTCCTTGCAATTGCGCACAGGTGGCCGCCGACGTTCGTCACGGTGACGCCACGCTCCTGCACGGCAGTCAGGAAGCGGGTGAACGTCTCCGACACCACGTCATCAATGGCATCGGGGTTCTCGTCGCCGAGTTGACGTATCGCAGCGCCTCGGACGCGTGGGCAGTATTGCTCGTACAGCAGCTCGACGGCACGCTGCGACTGCGCGCGTATCCCCTCAAGCAGCTCCGCCTCTGAAACCACCGTCCCCCATCATGCCGCTCCCATTGGCGGCGCGCCAGACCTCGACGCCTCTGCTCGGTCTCCTCGTCGTCGTACACTCGGCTGCGTGCATCGGTGGGGCCAAGCGACCAGTCCGGCAACGGTGTCCGCCCGTCGCCCAGCTGTTGCGCATCGCCGGCACGCGCCTGGTGCGGCATCTGTGGTGGCGGCGTGCGTCGGTGCTGCGGCACTCGCCACTGCCTGCACCGGGGCCGACGATGCACGGCCAGCGGCCTCGACGTCCACCACCGCCGCGCCCACGACCACCATCCACCCCGACGACGGCATCTTCAAGGTCGGCGTCGTCGTTCCCACGATCGGCCCCGGCCTCGACATCGGCACGTCGATCGAGGCCGCCGTTCGCATTGCTGCCGACGAGATCAACGATGCCGGCGGCATCTCCGACCAGCCCGTCGTCATCGAGGTGCGCGACGAGGGCGACTCTGCCGCCAGCGCAGCGCTTGCCGTCGACGAGCTCGTCCAAGCTCGCGCCGACATCATCATCGGCCCCACGTCGTCGCTTGCCGTGCTAGCCACCCTTGCCGGCGCCGTCGAGGCCGGGGTGCTCACGTGCGCGCCCACCGCAACAGCCCTCGCACTCGACCAGTTCCCCGACGAGGGCCTGCTGGTCCGCACGGTTCCGAGCGACTCGCTGCAGGCCGTGGCCCTCGCTGCGCTCGCCGACGACGCTGGCGGCACGCGAACCGCCGTGATGTACCTCGACGACCCCTACGGTCGACCGATGGCCGAGCGCACCGAGCGTGCCCTGCGCGCCAAGGGAATTGAGTTGGCGGTATCTGCCGGCTTCACCGGTGCCGAGGAGTCGCTGTCGGCGGCGGTCAACGCGATCAGCATTGTTCGCCCAGATGTCGTGGTGGTGATCGCCGACTCCACCACGGGCCCGACAGCGATTCAGGCCCTCGACGATGCGGCGCCCACCCTTCGACCCACCTACATCGTCAACGATGCAATCCGCCGACCCGCGGCGTCGGCGCAGCCATTTGATGCCGATCTCTCGTCGCGCGTCACCGGCGCCTCGCCCCAGGCCTTCGTCGCCGACTCGGTGTTTCTCTCACGCATCGTCGACACCGACACTGACGCCACGGGACTGTTCGCCCAGAACGGCTACGCTTGCCTCACGCTGGTGGCGCTCGCCGCACGCACCAGCGGCAGCAATGTTCCATCGGTGATCGCCGCAGCGATCCCTGCGGTCAGCAGCGGCGGCTCATCGTGCAGGAGCTTTGCGGCGTGCAACTCGCTGCTGCGCGCCGGGCGCAATATCGACTTCGACGGACCGAGCGACGAGCTGTCGATTGGCACCGACGGCGACCCGGCAACTGCCGTCTTTGAGGAGTTTGGGTTCGACGACTCTGGCCGCGACGTGGGGCTACGGGCTTTCGTGGTGGGACGCGACTGATCCCGTCGATCAGAGTGAGGCGGCGAGTTCCTCGGCTGTCACGACATAGCCGGTGTAGAAGGGCCCGAACTCGCCGTACACGGCAGATGCCTCGTCGAAGCGCATCGTGTACACGACCTCTTTGAGAACGTCGGGCGACACTGCGAACAGCGTCACGCCCCACTCGTAGTCGTCGACGCCCGCCGAGCCGGTGACGTACTGCACCACCCGGCCGGCGAACTTGCGGCCGCTCGTGCCGTGCTCGTGCATCAGCCTGCTGCGATCGTCGTATGGCAGCGTGAACCAGTTAGCGCCATCCTCGCGGCGCTTCGACATCGGATAGAAGCACCAGGCGGGCATGTGGTGCTCGGTCGGCGGAATCGTGGGATACAGCCGTGCGTTCAGCATCTGCTCGGGCATTCCCTTCGCGTACTCGCTCACCTCGGTGAGGCTCACGTAGCTGTCGACCACCTCGAGGCCTGCATGCTGCACGGCACTCTGCAGTCGGCGCAGTTCGCGCTGGTCGCGGTGCATCGCCATGATGGCCGCATCGGCCTTGTGGCCGAGCGTCGACACGCACACCACCTGCGCGCCGGCTTCGCTGGATGCCTTCACGGCTGCCGTGAGCGCCTCGGCGTCGAAGAGCGGCGTGGGCTTGCAGAACAGGTGGACGACACACAGCCCTGCCGCCGGGCTGATCTCGCTGCCCTCGTGTGCTGCTGCGTGGCCGGACGGCGGGGCAGAGACGCCACCCGACTCGTGGGGGTGCTGGCTCATGCGGTCAGGCTACGGCGACGGCCGGTGCCGTGTCATTCGGGACGAGCAAGCCGCTCGGGTGAATACACGTTGAAACGATCGCCGCGCACGAAGCCGGCGAGGAACAGTCCGGCGCGGCGCGCCGTGTGCACGGCCAGCGCAGTGGGTGCGCTGACTGACAGCAGCGTCGAGAACCCTGCCGCCCAGGCCTTCTGCACCATCTCGAAGCTGGCCCGTCCGCTGACGAAGAGGCCGAGGCCGGTGGCGGGCAGCGCGCCGTCGAGCAGCAGCCGTCCGATCACCTTGTCGACGGCGTTGTGCCTGCCGACGTCCTCGCGGGTGAGCAGGACGCTGCCGTCGGAGGCGAACGCCGCCGCCGCATGTACCGCGCCGGTGCTGCCGAAGAGCCCCTGGCCCGACAGCACGGCGTCAGGCACGCGCAGCAGGACACCGAGGTCGATCGGCGCTGACTCGGGCAACGGTGCGAGGCGCGTGCAGAGCTCGTCGATGGCGTCGTTTCCGCAAAGGCCGCAGCTCGAGGTCGTGGTACCGAGCCGCGGCGTGGGCGCCGGAGCTCGCCCTCCAGTCTCGACGGTGACCACGTTCCACTCGCCGTCGCTGGCCGCGCCGTCGGCGCAGTATCGAACACCGACGATCGGCGCCTCAGCGAGGAGCCCTTCGGTGCTGCAGAAACCCGCCGCGAGTTCGAAGTCGTGGCCCGGCGTGCGCATGGTGGTGGTGACCCGCACGCCATCAAGCTGAATGGTCATCGGCTCCTCGACCACGAGGTCGTCGGGCCGTCGGGCCGTCGAGCCTGTGGTCACCGTGGTGACGAGCAGGTTCTCGCTGCGACGACGCGTCGACATGGCTCGGAGGGTACCGGCCGCATCACCGTCGGCCGCGGCGAGTGCGCTCAGGCAGGGAGCAACTGGCGAAGTTCGGCCCTGCTAAGTGGGCCGAGCGCCGGCTCGGGCGGCCGGTTCTCGCGGTCCTGCCAGACGGCGAACACCCGTGCGCCGACATCGGGATCCTTCAACAGGGCGTCGGGTGCCGAGAGCAAGTTGAGCGAGCGGAAGAACGCCCGCAGCACCACGGCATCCGACCGGATCGCCGGAAGCAGCCCGTCGCGGAACACGCTCCGCATGAACGTGCGCGGGTCACCGCTATCGGCGTCGGGGTCCTCGCCGGCCAGCAGGGCCGCCGACACCCGCCGGGCCTCGGCATCCTGCTGCACGGCCGCCTCGTACCACGGCACGAGCTCGGCGGTCAGCAACTCGTCGTACGCGGCAGCCATGCCGACGAGGTCGCTGCTGTGCCGCTCGACCGACTGCGCCAGCAGGTGCGCACCGACGAACGCGAACGTGCAACCGCGCCCGTACAGCGGATTGGTGCACAGCACGGCATCGCCCACCGGCACCAGTCCGGCTACCACGGGGACGCCGTCGACGACGTAATGACGGCGACGGTTCAGCAGGCCCGCCATTACGTGCACCTCCTCCGAGATCGCCTCGGCGCGTCCGTCGAGCCATGGTGCGGTCGCCGTCAGGTGACGGGCGCACTCGTCGAACACCGACGGGTCGGCGAGCAGTCGGCGGAGTTCGTCGTCAGATGTCGGAGCCGCCAGCGTGACGCTGAACGTGCGATTGTCGCCGACGAACACGCCGTACTTGAGGTAGCCGAGGTCGCCACCGATCGGCCCGGTGCGCGGCGGATACTCCGCGCCGGAGACCAGCCGGTAGAAGCGGCTGAAGTAGACGATGCCCGTGTCGTCGACATCCTCCGCCACCGGCGTACAACCGATGTCCTGCAGCCAGTCGCTCAGCGCGCTGCGGCGTCCTGCGGCCGCAACGACGAGGTCACCCGACAGAGTGCTCCCGTCGGCGAGTCGCACGCCCGTCACGCGCGGCATGGCACCACTCGCGCCGCGGGAGGCATCGTCGACCACGAGGCCGTCGACACCCATCCTAGTGCGAAACTCAACCCTGCCCTCAGCGATCGCAGCCCTGCGCAGCACCCATTCGAACGTTGTCCGGCGACAGGCGAGCATCACCAAGTCGTCGTCGTCGGCCCGGCGCTCGAAGCCCATCAGCGTGGGCGGCAGATCGTCGCCGAAGCGCATCTCGGTAGCGCCCTCGGCCAGCAGGTCGGCGTAGACGTCGGGGTAGTCGGCGCGCAGCAGGCTCACGAGACGGGCGAGGAAGGCGTGGCTGTGCCGCACCTGGGGCGCACCGCGGCGGTCCCAGTCGAAGGCCTCGTCGGCCGACGTGGGCATCGGCGTGTCGTCGCGCTCGACGACCGTGATGTCGTGCCCGCGCCGAGCAAGCGACAGCGCTGTACCGAGACCCGACACCCCACCTCCGACGACCACCACCTGCATGGCCCCACGATAGAGAGCCAGCCGCCCATGTGTCGCCGCGGGCGAAGCGTTCGTCAGTGCGGGGTGAAGCCGTAGCCGACGCCGCGAACCGTGCGGATCACGCTGCGCTCGCCAGCCTGGTCGATCTTCTTGCGCAGGTTGGCGATGTGGACGTCGACCACGTGGTCGTCGCCGTACCAGTCCTCGCCCCACACCCGATCGAGGAGCTGGCGACGCGTGAAGACGGCCCGCACGTCGTTCGAGAGGGTGGCGAGGAGGTCGAATTCGATGCGCGTGAGCTCGATCGGCTCGCCGCGGAGATGACACTGGCGGGACCGCAGGTCGATGGTGATGTCGCCCAGTCGCCGCACGATGGCCCCCGACGAGTCGCCGCGTGGCCGGCGCATCATCGCCTCGGTCCGGGCGATCAGCTCACGGGTGGAGAAGGGCTTCGTCATGTAGTCGTCAGCGCCGAGGCGGAACCCTAGTAACAAGTCGACTTCCTCGGCACGTACCGTGAGGATGAGGATGTACGCGTTTGTGCGCTCGCGAATGGCCCGGCACAGGTCGAAGCCGTCGCCGTCGGGCAGGCCGAGGTCGAGCACCACCATGTCGGTTGCCACGGCATCGAGTGCCGAAAGCGCATCGGCCATCGTGCCCGCACTGCGCACCGTGTAGCCGGCGTTCGACAATGCGGCCACCACCACCTGCGTGTATTCGGGGGTGTCCTCGACAACGAGGATTTCGCCGGTGGCCATGCAGAGCATCATCGCACACCACGGAGCGTGGCGACGACACCAAGCGGCAGGCGCACCACTGAGAGTGTCGCTACCCCACAGGGTGGCACCCTCGGTGGCCGTCACCGGCCCGGCGGGCGGCGCACGGCCCCCCACAACCCGGCACCGGCGACTGCATGCTCGAGGTTGCCGCGTTAGCAGTCCGAAGTTTAGAGTGCTAGCACTCTCGTGACCCGAGTGACAGCCCGGGCCACGACGCACCGGCCGGCCCCCCGGCCGCGAACCCCAACCAGAAGACAGCACTACCTCAGACAGCACTACCTCACCGTGGAGGAATGAACATGGCCAAGCAGATCGCCTTCGACGAGTCCGCCCGACGGGCACTGGAAGCCGGCATGAACAAGCTCGCCGACGCCGTGCGCGTCACGCTCGGGCCGAAGGGCCGGAACGTCGTGCTCGAGAAGAAGTGGGGCGCTCCCACGATCACCAACGACGGCGTGTCGATCGCCAAGGAGATCGAACTCGAGGATCCCTACGAGCGCATCGGCGCCGAGCTGGTGAAGGAAGTCGCCAAGAAGACCGACGACGTCGCCGGTGACGGCACCACCACCGCCACCGTGCTCGCCTGGAGCATGGTCCGCGAGGGCCTCCGCAATGTGGCCGCCGGCGCC
>JBJTRF010000224.1:0-13461 GCA_046076025.1 Ilumatobacteraceae bacterium | reverse complement strand
CCGGCAATCTGACCGGCCTCCTTGGTGGCGGTGCGCTGTGCGTCGTCGAAGTAGGCGGGCACGGTGATGACGGCGTCGGTGACCTCGGTGCCCAGGTAGGCCTCGGCATCGCGCTTGAGCTTCATCAGCGTGCGGGCGCTGATCTCCTGGGGGGTGTAGCGCTTGCCGTCGACGTCGTCGGTCTTCCACGCCTCGCCCATGTGGCGCTTGATGCTGCGGAAGGTGCGATCGGGGTTGGTGATCGCCTGGCGCTTGGCCACCTCGCCCACCAGCACCTCGCCGGCCTTGCTGAAGGCGACCACCGACGGGGTGGTGCGACTGCCCTCGCTGTTGGGGATGACGACCGTGTCGCCCGCCTCGAAGACGGCGACGACGGAGTTGGTGGTACCGAGATCGATGCCGACGGCCTTGCCCATGTTGGTGTCTCCTTGCGCTGAGGGCGGGCCGTGGGGGGTTCGGCCCGCCAGATCCTGAGTGAACCTGACGCAAGGCTAGGGATGGGGACCGTTGACGCCAACTCGGAACGCAGAAAAGTTGAGTGATATCGACTCAGAATCTGGTTTGAGCCGAGTCGGGAGCGAGCCGAGTCGGGGCCTACCAGTCGAGGATGACCTTGCCGCACTCGCCGGCCGCGACGGTGGCGAAGGCCTCCTCGAAGCGGTCGGCGGGGAGTCGGTGGGTGACGATCGAGCCGACCTCCAGTCCGCTCTGCAGCATCGCCGCCATCTTGTACCAGGTCTCGAAGATCCGCCGGCCGTAGATGCCGGCGATGTCGAGGCCCTTGAAGATCACGTCGTTCACGTCGAGCGTCATCGGGCCGGCGGGAATGCCCAGCACGGCGATCCGCCCGCCGTGGTTCATCGAGTCGAGCATCTGGTTGAACGCTGCCTCGGCCCCCGACATCTCGAGCCCGATGTCGAAGCCCTCGGTCATTCCCAGCTCGGTCATGATCGGGCCGAGCGACTCGTGGCGCACGTCGACGGTGCGGCTCGCGCCAACTGCCTGCGCCATCGCCAGCCGGTACGGGTTCACGTCGGTGACCACGACGTGACGTGCGCCGATGTGGCGGACGATGGCGGTGGCCATGACGCCGATGGGGCCTGCACCGGTGATGAGCACGTCCTCGCCGACGACGTCGAAGCGGAGCGCAGTATGGGTGGCGTTGCCGAGCGGATCGAGCACCGCTGCCACGTCGTCACTGATGTGCGACGGCACCACGAACACATTGGCTGCCGGAATCACGACGTACTCGGCGAATGCACCGGGCCGAGTGACGCCCACGCCGGTGTGGTTGTGGCAGAACTCGCGGCGGCCGCCCTTGCAGTTGCGGCAGTGGCCGCACGTGACGTGCCCCTCGCCCGCCACTCGCTGACCCACCTCGAGGCCGGCGACACCTGGCCCGAGCGCGGCGATCTCGCCCATGAACTCGTGCCCAACCACCATCGGCACCGGAATCGTCGACTGTGCCCACGCGTCCCACTTGTGGATGTGCAGGTCGGTACCGCAGATCGACGTCTTGCGCACGCGGATCAGCACGTCGCCCTCGCGAGGCTCGGGGATGGGCACGTGCTCGAGCCAGAGACCGGGCTCGCGAGCAGCCTTCACGAGTGCCTTCATCATCGTCAGCAGTTGCCCCCTGTGATGCTCGAGCGTGGATTCGTCATGGGATGATTCCCATGGTGCGGCCCACGGAGGTGAATGCGGCCACTGCGCGATCGACGTCGTCGTCGCTGTGCGCCGCCGACATCTGCGTGCGGATGCGAGCCGTGCCGTGCGGCACGACTGGGTGGCTGAAGGCGATCACGTAGATGCCCTCGGCAAGCAGGCGCTGGGCCATCTCGCCGGCCACTTTCGCGTCGCCGATCATCACCGGGATGATGGGATGGCCGCTGCCGGCGAGGGTGAATCCCGCCGACTCCATGCCGGCACGGAACCGCTCGGCGTTGCGCGACAGTCGCCGGCGAAGGTCGGCACCCTGCTCGAGCATCTCCAGCACGGTGATCGTGGTGGCGGCGATGGCCGGCGCAAGGCTGTTGCTGAACAGGTACGGGCGCGAGCGCTGCCGCAGCCAGTCGATGACCTCCTGGCGGCCACTGGTGTAGCCGCCACTGGCTCCGCCCAGCGCTTTGCCCAGCGTGCCGGTGACGATGTCGACGCGATCGGCGACGCCGTGCAGTTCGGGCGTGCCGCGCCCGCCATCACCGATGAACCCGACGGCGTGCGAGTCGTCGACCATCACCATGGCGTCGTACTGTTCGGCAAGGTCGCTGATCGCCGGCAGGTTGGCGATGACGCCGTCCATCGAGAACACGCCGTCGGTGGCGATCAGCCGATACCTCGCATCCTGCGATTCCTGCAGGCGCCGCTCGAGGTCGTGCATGTCGTTGTTGTCGTAACGCAGGCGCCGGGCCTTCGAGAGGCGGATGCCATCGATGATCGACGCGTGATTGAGGCTGTCGCTGATGACTGCATCGGGCTCGTCGAGGATCGTCTCGAAGAGGCCGCCGTTGGCGTCGAAGCACGATGAGTAGAGGATGGTGTCGTCGGTGCCGAGGAAGGCGCTGAGCCGATGTTCAAGTTCGGTGTGCACGGTCTGGGTGCCGCAGATGAAGCGAACCGATGCCATGCCGAAGCCGTGCTCGTCGACGGCGTGTCGAGCTGCGTCGACGAGCGCAGGGTGATCGGCGAGGCCGAGGTAGTTGTTGGCGCACATGTTGACCAGTCGCGTTCCATCGGCCAGCACGACGTGCGCGTCCTGCGGTGAGGCGATGACACGCTCGGCCTTGAAGAGGCCGTCAGTGCGCAGCTGGGCGGTTCGGGCTGCGAGGTCGCCGAGTATTCCGGTACGCATGTACCAAGAATACGCCTCCGTCGGGCACCCCTGCGCCGACGCTCCGTAGAGTTCGGTCGTGACGGTCGGTCGGGTTGCCGAGCGGGATGGCTGGTGGTGCTGGCTGTGCGGCGGCGCCATCGATCCGCACTGCCCCGACGAGTCGCCCAGCCGGGCCACCCTCGATCACCTCGTGCCCCGCAGCCGGGGCGGCAGCAGCGATCTTGGCAACCTGCGCCTCGCCCATCGGCGTTGCAACATGCGGCGCGGCAATCACCTGCCCGAACTCGACTGGCCGGGCGACCTCTCGCTGATGATGTCGACACACGTGTGGACGGCGCTGGCGCGGCTGGCTCCGTCGCCGGGCCGTGCCGAGGTGGTGGCGGTGGCGCCGCTCGCCGAGCTGGCCGAGCGCGCTGCCGGCTGGGTGGTCGAGCGGGCCGAGTCGTTCGTGCCCGGCGGGTGGGAGAGTTGGTGTGCGCCGTACAGCGCAGGCCCCGTGGCGGTGTGGCTTCGTCGTCCGGCGAGCGCCCAGCCAGGGGCGGCCGGTCGCCCCTACGTCCCCGCCTGATGCTGCGCTCTGACTGTGTCGATCGATCGCTGGCAGTCGGTGCGTCAAGGCTCGCTACCCTTCGCCCATGAGCGGACTGCATGTCGAGGCGTCACCCGAGTCGGTGGGAATGTCGAGCGAGCGACTGGCGCGAATCGACCGGCACTTTCAGCGATATGTCGACGATGGCCGGCTGACCGGCTGGCAGATCGTCGTCGCTCGCCACGGCAAGGTGGTGCACCATTCGCTCACCGGCCAGCGCGACGTGGCCAATTCTGTGCCCGTCGAGGCCGACACGATCTGGCGGATCTTCTCGATGACCAAGCCGATCACGGCGGTCCTGGCACTGCAGCTGTGGGAGGAGGGCTGCTTCGAGCTGAATGATCCGGTGCATCGCTACATCCCGGCGTTCAAGTCGACACGTGTGTGGCGATCGGGCAGCGTCACCAGTCCGGTCACCGAGCCGATCACCGAGACGATGCGGCTATGGCAGCTGTTCGCCCACACGGCCGGTCTCACCTACGGCTTCATGTATGCGCATCCGGTCGACGACCTGTATCGCCGGGCCGGCTTCGAGTGGGGAACGCCCGACGGTGTTGCCGACCTCGCCGGTGTCTGCGATCGACTTGCCTCGCTGCCGCTGCTGTTCCAGCCGGGCACCGAGTGGAACTACTCGATGGGCCTCGACGTGCTCGGTCGCGTGCTCGAGGTGGTGAGCGGCCAGTCGCTCGACGAACTGCTTCGAACTCGGCTGCTCGAGCCGCTCGGCATGCACGACACAACCTGGTCGGTGCCGGAGGCACAGCACCATCGCCTCGCGTTGCTCTATGGCGCCGATCCCTCGACGCGCCGGGCGATTCCCCTCGGCGGGATGGGCGAGGCGGCCAAGCGTCCGCCGAAGGCGTTCATGGGCGGCGGAGGGCTGCAGAGCACTGCGGGCGACTACCACCGCTTCATGCAGATGCTGGCCCGTGGTGGCGAACTGGATGGAGTGCGCATCCTGTCGCCGCGCACCGTCAGGTTCATGGCGAGCAACCACCTGCCCGATGGCAAGGATCTCACCGCCTTCGGCCGTCCGCTGTTCGCCGAGACGGCATTCGACGGCGTCGGCTTTGGCCTCGGTGTCAGCGTGACACTCGACCCGGTGAAGGGTCGCGTGCCCGGCAACGCCGGCGAGTACGCGTGGGGCGGAGCAGCCAGCACCGCCTTCTGGATCGACCCGGTCGACGACCTGACAGTGGCGTTCTACACGCAGCTGCTGCCGAGCAGCACGCACCCGATCCGGTCGCAGCTGAAGCAGCTGGTGTATCAGTCGCTGGTCTGACGAGGGGCGCCCTGGCGGTTGGCCCGCGTTGCGGCCAGTGCCTCGAGCCGAGCCTGACGCTCGTCGTCGGTCTCTGACGACGACACCGGTGGAACCGTCGCGGCAGGAGGTGGCAGCGATGACACCATGTCGTCGACCGGTGCAGTACGTGCGGGAGCCGCATCTGCAGGAGCGGCCTCCGGCCCGGTGCTCGCAGCGGCACGGGCAGCGGCTCGGGCGGCCTCGGGAATGCGCGGGTTGCGGGCGGCACGTGCGACGGCTGGCTCGGCAGAGGGCTCGGCAGCGTTGCCATCGGCCGACTGCGGGCGTGCGCCGCCGCTGCGCGCCGACGCGTTCTCCCGTGCCCGCGCTCGGTTGGTGCCAATCAGCACGCGGACGAGCGCAAAGCCCATCGCGGCGAGGATGAGCAGCATCACGATGTACTGGTAGACGGGATTGGTGACGTCGGTGCCGGCGAGTGCGCCGTGGACGAAGCCGAGCCACACGGCGGCATACGACGTGACGTGGATGGCATGCCACACCTTCTTGGGCATCCAGCGCATCAGCAGCGACGTGCCCTGCACCAGCACGAGCAGCCACATCGCGATCACGCCGAGGGCCACGGCGGTGTTCTTCCACTCGCTGCCCCACGGCACGAACAGTTCGCGCCACCCGAAGTAGACGTAGTTGTCGGCCACCAGCGCGGCCATGTGGATGGCGATCATGATGCAGGCGAGCGCGCTCATCCAGCGGTGCAGCCCAAGCAGCCATGCCGGCCGATCGACTGGCTTCAGCACTCGCGTGGCGAGTAGCACGCCCCACACGAGGCTGCCGACGAGCAGCAATCCGCCCACCATGCCGGTGGCGCGCGACACCCACCACATGAACTGCGGATGGATCATGGTGCGCCCCCTGTGCCAGTAATGCCGGGCGTTCCGGTGATGGGATTGCCGTCGCCATTGCCCGAATGGCCGCTGGCGCTCAGCGAGTACCGGAACCACGAGGGTGTCGCCGCGACCGCCCCATCGCCGAACTGCAGTCTCGCACCGAGCGACAGTCGCTCGAGGTGATCGATCACGTCGAGGCCGCGGACCATTGCCCAGGTGGCGCAGACCTCGGCCCACATCGCCGATCCGCCGACGATGCTCGCCTGCGCCAGCGGGGCGCCGTCGCGCTGCGCCGCAGCACGCTCGTTGGACGACGGATCCACCTGATGGTGAATGGTGCCCGAGGTGGCGACGCCGCCGTCGGCGAGCCGCACGTAGTCGACGATGTCACGCGCCGGCGGCATCTCGGACGATCGTGACGATGTGGCACCACCAGCGCGATCTGCATAGATGGCGATGACCCAGTCGCCGTCGTTGGGGCCGCAGCCAGCGACGCGTAGGTCGCCCCCGATCGACACCATGGCACCCGCCGCACCGGCACGAAGCAGTTCGTGGGCGACTAGGTCGGCTGCAAGGCCCTTGCCGATTCCGCCGGCATCGATCGCAGTGCCGGCGGGAAGCGTGGCGATGCTCGTGCCAAGCGGCCGGCCGGCATCGTCCTCGGCGCCGCGCACCACCTGAATGGATGTCAGGTCGCCGGCATCAGTGACGCCTGGGCGCAGCTCGACATGCATCGTGCGTTTGTGCCGGCTTGCGGCGTAGCCGAGGCGCATCACGGCGGGCAGCACGGTGGGATCGAATGCCCCGCCGGTGGCGTGATGGGCGTGCACCATTGCCTCGAGCAGGGTGATCGTGGATGCATCGACCTCGACGGGTGCGCCACCTGCAGCGTTCAGACGCGAGACGTCGCTCGAGTTGATGAATCGGCTCCAGCGCTGCTCGAGGAAGTGCAGTCGTCGTCGTGCACGCGACAGGTGATCGTCACTGCCGTCGACCACCTCAATCTCGGCGGCGCTGCCCATCACCCTGAACTCGCAGCGGTGACGTGTCTGCTGGATCATTGTCATGGTTGATGCCGCCGTGTCTGATTCGGCGCATATGCCGGCGCCGGAACCGAGGTGCTCAGTTGGACGTTCCCGATCCACCCGACACCGTGGTGGTGGGCGCAACCGTGACCACCACGGTGGTGGTGGGGGCGACGGTGCCAGGAGGGTTGGTGGCCGGCACCGTGGTGACGACGACGCCACCGCCCGAGGGCGTGGTCGTGTCGGGTTGCGTGGTGCCCGCACTGCCACCGCCCGCGCCGCCGGTTGCCGTGCCGGCGCCACCGACGGGCGTGGTGGCGGCTGAACCGGCCCCTGAGACGGCACCCGTCGGCACGGCGCCTGGCATCAGCGTGGATGCGGGGACGATCGAACCGTCAGGCAGGACCACCATCATCGGCACCGAGCCCGGCAGGGTGGTGGCCGGTGCTGCGCCGCCCTGCTGGGCGGCCAGCTGGGTTGCCTGCTGCGCCTGCAGTTCCTGCAACTTGGCGGCCTCTTCGGCGACTGCGGTCGCATGCGCCATGTAGGCGACGATGCCGAACACCATCGAGACGCTGGCGCCGGTGGTGAGCACCTTGGCGGCCTGCGCGTGCGCAGTGCGAGTGCTGGTGCGGGCCACCGAGACCTCGGCGGTGCCCTGGCCTCCGGCATGTGCGCCGGCGGTGATCGGCCCTGCGGTGCGTTTGGTTCGTGTGCGCTGCTCAGTCATCGTCGATCACATCGTCATTTGGTTCATCGGTGGTGGTGGTGGCGTCGTCGTCGTCGATCGTGGTGGTCGTCGAGTCGTCATCGTCATCAAGCGGGTACACCTCGACCGAGGTGCCGACCACGCCGTAGAGCATGTTGGCGTCGAACACCACGCGCGCGGTGCTCGATTCGAACACCACCTGCGCGTGCGTCGGGCTGACCTTCGACGTGCTCACCAGCTGCCAGCCGCTGCTCGGCGTGGCCGATCGCACCGTCAGTGTGCCGCCGACGGTGTCGAGGACCACGGTGCCCGACGTGGCCACTCGATACGACGTCGCCGTCGAGCGAGTTGTCGAGGCCCCGGTGCTGGAGTTCGGGGCGCCGGCCGGCAAGAGCATCTGCGCGTCGGTCGAGACGGGGATGGTGTCGGTGCCGGCCACGAGGGTGCCGACCACCGTGATGGCGACGGTGCCGGCGGTGACGGGAGCGTTCGACTGAGCGCCGCTGGTATCGCCGGACAGCGCCGAGTCGTTGGTGTGGCGCAGCACCTGGGTGTTCACCAGTGCGGCCGCCGAGCCCGCGACAAGGACACCTGAGACGGAAAGCACTGCGGCAAGTCGTGACTTCATGGTGGTGGTCTCCTTGCGGCCCGCAGGCCGGTGGAATGGTGCGGCGGGCGTGAATTGCCTCCCGCAATGCCCCATACCGTACGGAGGTGTCGTCCTAGGAAGGGCTAGGCCTTATCCAAGAATCGTCAAAATTCGCCGCCGCCCCGTCTAGTGCGGCCGGACGCGGTGCTGCCAGCGGCCACAATCAGGGTCGTGAGGATCCTGCTGGTGGAAGATGATCGCTCGATCGCCGAGTCGATTGTCGAGGGCTTGCAGGCGAATGGGTTCGACGTCGTCCACGTGGCCACCGGGTCGGAGTCCTACGAGCAGGCCGAGCCCGACATGGTGCTGCTCGACCTCGGGTTGCCCGACCTCGACGGTCGCGACGTCTTCCGGCTGATGAGGGCGCGGTGGCGGGCACCGATCATCATGCTCACTGCCCGCGCCGAGGAGTTCGACCGTGTGCTCGGCCTCGAGTTGGGTGCCGACGACTACGTCACGAAGCCGTTCAGCTTCCGCGAGCTCGTCGCTCGCATCCGCGCCGTGGCGAGGCGCACGGGCGACAGCGGCGGCGCTGGTCCTGCCGTCAATGCACCGCAGGTGATCGGCCCGCTGGTCATCGATCGACGGGCCCGTCGCGTCACGCTCGACGGCGACGAGGTCGCGCTGACGGCAAAGGAGTTCGACCTGCTGGCGTTCCTGGCCTCCGATCTTGGCGCAGTGCGGTCGAGGACCGAGATCCTCGAGAGCGTGTGGGATGCCAACTGGTATGGGCCGACGAAGACGGTCGATGCCCACGTCGCCGCAATCCGCAAGAAGCTCGGCGCGCACGACTGGATTCAGGCGGTTCGGGGCGTCGGTTTCCGCATGGAGCCCCCGGGATGAAGTGGCGACTGCTGGCGGCGTTCTCGGGCCTCGTGGCGGTGGTGCTGGTCGCCCAGGACATTCCGCTTGCCGAGTTCATCCGCGACACCGAGCGGGCCTCGCTCGTCAGTGCGCTGCAGCGAGACGCGTTCATCCTCGCCGGCGCCTCCGAAGACCTGCTCTCGGGAGAGGACGACCACGTCACCATCGACCTGGTGCAGGCCTCCGTCGACCAGTACGCCACCAGCAACGGCTCGAAGGTGGTGGTCACCGATGTCGACGGCCGAATCGTGGCGTCGAGCGATGCCGACGACGAGGCGGGTGACGACTACTCGAACCGACCCGAGATTGCCGACGCGCTCTCCGGCAGGGCCACGTCTGGCGAGCGCGACTCGACGACGGCAGGTCCGCTCGTCTACGTGGCAGTGCCCGTCCTGTCTGGTGGCACGCCTGAGGGCGTGGTGCGCATCACGCTGCCGGCCGACATCGTGCGCGAGCGCTCGTTCGAGAAGGTGCGCGGGCTGCTGCTGGTGGGACTCATCTCGCTGCTCGGCGCGGCCATCGCCGCGTTCTTCATGGCCAGCACGATCACGTCGCCGATCAGGCGCTTGCAGCGCAGCACCGAGCGCTTTGCGACCGGCGATGTCTCGGAGCGGGCCGACGCCACGCAAGGTCCGAAGGAGATCCGCAGCCTGGCATCGTCGTTCAACTCGATGACCGAGCGGATCTCCGGCCTGCTGAGCCAGCAGCGGGCGTTTGCTGGCGATGCCTCGCACCAGCTGCGCACCCCGCTCACCGCCCTCCGACTGCAGCTCGAGCGGGCGAGCGAGGTGCTCGACACGGATCCGGAAGGGGCGCGAGCCCGCATCGAGGCAGCCCGGGAGGAGACCGAGCGGCTGCAGCGACTCGTCGAGGGCCTGCTGATGCTGGCCCGCAGCGAGGGCACGATGCCGCTACTCGCCACCGTCGATGTCACCACGACGGTTCGCGAGCGGTTCGACGTGTGGGCTCCGCTTGCCGAGGAACGTGGCGTGAGCCTCGTGATCGACGCAGCGAACGGGTTGATGGCGCGAGCGGTGCCGAACTCGCTCGAGCAGATCGTCGACAACTACGTCGACAACGCACTGGGCGTGGCGAATGCGGGGCAGACCATCACGATCTCGGCAGCCTCGACAGCAGAGGGCATCGACGTCAGCGTGGCCGACGAGGGTCCCGGGATGGATCCCGAGCACCTCGGCCGAGCATTCGACCGGTTCTGGCGAGCACCCGACGCACCGCATGGCGGCAGCGGCATCGGATTGGCAGTCGTGCGGCAACTTGCCGTGCTGAGTGGCGGATCGGTGCGGATGGCAAACCGACCGCAGGGCGGACTCGTCGCCTCGGTGGTGCTGCAGCCCGCCGTCAGCGTGTCGTCCTGACCGGGTACCGCTACAGCTTGATGGTGGTGGTGGCAGTGCCGGCGCGCTCGTGCGACACGCGCACCGTGACCTCGCGCCCCGCCCACGCCTGCACGACCCACTGCACCATGGCGCGCTCGGGCGTGCCGTCGTTCTTGCCATAGGTGAAGTGGTGCTGCACGCGGCCGCCCAGCTGGCCTAGCTCGACCCGTGCATGTGCGCCGCCCGTGCCGGCCACGACCGGCAGGCCCTCGACCTCGGCGACGATCGGCATGGTGAGCTTGGCGTTGAGCGCCTTCTGCGTGACGTAGGTGGGCAGCCATCCGGTATTCGCGATGCCCACCTCGATTCGGTAGAGGTCGCCGCCCAGCGCAGTGGCCTTGCTGTGCAGGATCTCGAGACGCGGCGAGCACAGTGCCTGGAAGATGGCGAACTCGGCGTGCGGCCGCACCTCGTCGAGCAGTCGCGTGGCAGGCGCGTTGGCCCAGAAGAACACCTCGTCCCATCCGCCGATCTCGACGTGGCCGAGCTGCGGATGCTCGAACGGCACCCAGTCGGCGTAAGCGTCGGGATGGTGCTGCAGCGCCCACTCGTAGACCGCCACCTCTTCCTCGGGCGTGGGGCCGGTGTACCAGATGTGCGTGCCCGGCCTCTTGCCGGTGACGCGGTGGATGACATCCCAGAACTCGGTGGTCCACCCGTACACACCGAGGTGCTCGTAGGCCCAGTCGTCGGCTGCGCCGCTCATGGTGTCGCTCTTGTCGAACGTGAAGTCCTCGAACACCGAGTGCACGGTGTAGCTGGTGAGCGCCTCGCCGCGGGCGCCCAACTCTTTCCACACCCATAGATCGAGCGGCGGCAGCGTGCTGTCGGCAGCAGTGCTGCTGGGACGCAACAGCACGCCGCCCGATGTGTGGAACGCGTTGTAGCCGCAGATGTTCGGACGGGCCACGATGGCGCGCACGAGCGCGTCGATCTCGGGCTCGCTGAGCGGGTGGTCGCCGCTGCCCGGAACATTCGTGCCCCAGCCAGCGGGGAAGTTGCGGTTGAGGTCGAGTCGCTCGGGGTTGGGCGCAAGGGGAATGGTGAAGCCGTCGTGCTCGACGACGTCGCCCTCGGCCAGCATGCGGTAGCGGGGCGTGCCGGCGGGGACTCCGTCGGGCGGGATGCGCACCATCAGGCGCGGGTGTGCCGTGCTGGGCGTCCACGTGCCGTTGGGATCGGCGATGCGCATCGTGCGGATCTGGCCGTCGCCGTTCATGTCCTTCTCGTGGAGGCCGGGATCGCGGTGGCCGTCGGCCCACGGCCACGGGCGCACGCTGCTGCGGCGAAAGCGCGGCTCGTCGGCAAGCGCCCACTCGACGCCGTCGGGGTTGACGCGCGGCGCGATGTAGAAGGTGCGGGTGCGCACTGCCTCGGTGACCCGTGGGTCGGTGCCGAAGTTGGTGACGAGATAGTGGATGACGTGCAGTGCCGCCACGCCGCCGGTGACCTCGATGGCGTGGATGTTGGCGTCGATCCAGTGCGCCGGCTTCTGGAGATGCGGCCCGGTGTCGGCGTCGGTGATGGTTGCCAGTAGGAGGGGCCTGCCCTCGTGAGAGGTGCCGTACTGCTGGATGGTCAGGAGCGAGGGATGGGCGGCGGCCATGGCGTGCAGCCATTCGCTCATCTCGTCGTAGCGGAGGAAGCGGTCGAAGGCGTAGGTCACGTGGCGAACCTAGTGCGCTGCCGGACGGCACCGGTCCGGGAGGCCATGCCGCTGACGGCCGTCGAGGCGTGTGTGGCCGAGGAACGTCCGGCAGGGTTCACGAACGAACTAGCATCGGGGGAATGGCGACCAAGAAGGCACACCTCGAGCACCTGCGCAACGTGTCCCTGTTCCAGGGCTGCTCCACCAAGGACCTCGAGCGCATCCACAAGGCCAGTGACGAGATCACCATGCCCGCCGGCTCGCTCCTCGTCGATCAGGGCCAGACCGGCCGCGAGGCCTTCGTGGTGCTCAGCGGCACGGTGCTGGTGAAGCGCAACGGCAAGAAGGTCGGCACCTTCGGTCCCGGCACGGTGGTGGGCGAGCTGTCGCTGCTCGACCACGGCCCCCGCACTGCCACGGTGGTGTGCGAGACCGACTGCGAGCTGCTGCTGCTCGACCAGCGCCATTTCATGGGCGTGCTCGATCAGGTGCCCACCATTGCGCACCGCCTGCTGGCCAGCCTCGCTGGCCGCATCCGCGATCTCGACCGCCAGTACTTCGGCTGACTCCGGCCATCGCCGGTCGGCGGCGGTCGACACCGGTCGGCTGCGGGTGCCATCGGCTCGGCTCGCCGTCGCGGTGCGGCACCGTCGTATGACTGCTGCGCCCGCCGGCACTAGGGTCGGGGCTGCACTATGAGCAGCCACAGTTCTCCCGCACCCGACGCCGCGCCCTCGAAGCCGTGGTTCCGCACGCCACACAAGCTCGTGTGGGCCGTAGGGCTCTTCATGGGCGTCTTCACGATGGCCTCTGGCATCGTGCCGCAGCTCACGAAGTGGAAATCGACCAAGGACGTCACCCGCGAGGTGTTCGAGGGTATCCCCGGTGCGGTGCAGGTGGCCTTCTACACCGTCATCCCTGTGCTGCTCATCTGGGGAGCGTTCGAGTTCGCCAAGCGCGTGCAGAACTGGGAGCGCGGCGCACCCGATCGCCGGCCCACCACGCGTCACAACGTGAAGCGCCGCCTCGCCGACTTCCGCGCCGGCGTGTACATGCGCACGCTGATGCGCGACGCAGGTGCAGGCCTGATGCACTCGATGATCTATTTCGGGTTCATGGTCCTGCTGGGCGTCACCACCACGCTGGAGATCGACCACCAGCTGCCCGAGAACCTGAAGTTCCTCCACGGCAAGACGTACATGGCCTACTCGTTCATCGGCGATCTCGGCGGCCTCGTCTTCATGGTCGGCATCGTGTGGGCCGTGCTGCGCCGCTACGTGCAGCGCCCCTATCGCATCCGTATCAAGACCAAGCCGCAGCACGCCCTAATCCTCGGCGTGTTCGGCGCCATCGGCGTCACCGGGTTCCTCGCCGAGGGCTTCCGCATCGCCGAGATCGGCTCGCCCTCGTACGAGAAGTGGAGCTTCATCGGCTACCCGACCGCCCAGCTGGTGAACGGCCTGTCGGCCGACACGCTCGTGCTGTGGCATCAGCTGATGTGGATCGCCCACGTGGTGGTGACGCCCAGCAGGACCATGAACCCGAAATAGATCATCGAGTGCATCAGGCCTGCACCTGCGTCGCGCATCAGCGTGCGCA
>JBJTRF010000223.1:0-9891 GCA_046076025.1 Ilumatobacteraceae bacterium | reverse complement strand
GTTCAAATCCCACTCCTTCCGCCAGATCACGAGAGGTCCGGGCCTTCGGGTCCGGACCTCTGTGCTGTCGGGCCTCGTCGCTAGTCGCTGCACTCGGTCTCGTCGGCCGGCGCTCCGCCGAGTTGATCCAGCAGGTCGCGGTCGACCACGTCGATGCTGCACTGGTTGACCCCGTAGCCGGTGTGCTGATCGGCCTCGACCACTACGAGGCGGCCGTCGAAGAGCGCGTCGGCCATCGCCCGCGTCGACGACAGGGGCGTGGCCGGGTCGCCGGTGGTGCCGATCACGAGTATCGGAATGCGGGCGGCCCCGCCGATGTCGATACGTGGCTCGACCGTCTCGGGAAAGAACGTGCAGAAGTAGCTGCCGACCGTGCCGGGCGAGAACCGCGGCGCGCTCCGGCGGATGGCTTCGGCGGCGACGTCTTCCTCGACGATCGTCGGCCGGTCTGCGGTGTCCATGCAGACGATGGTCTGGAATGCCTCGAGCGAGTTGTCGTAGGTGCCGTCGTCACGCCGCTGGAAGTAGTTGTCGTAGAGCTGCAGCAGCAGTTCGCCGTCGCCGTAGCGGGCGCTGTCGAGTGCCCGCCCGAGCTGGCGCCAGAGCGACTCGTCGTACATCGAGTACGCCACTGCCGTGAGCGCCATCGACCGGGTGACGTCGGGCCGACCGTCGACGCTGGGAACGGGGCGCTCGTCGATGTCGGCCATCAGCTCGTCGAATGCCTGCTCGGCGTTGCCGTCGGAGTTGAACTGGCAGGAGTCGTTGGCGCTGCACCACGCGAGGAACGCCGTGATCGACTGCTCGAATCCGATCGACTGCTGCAGGCTCTCGGCCAGGAAGCCGGCCGCCGGATCTGAGGCCCCGTCGAGCACTGCGGCGCGCACCGTGTCGGGGAACATCGTCGCCCACGTGGCGCCGAGCTCGCTGCCATAGCTGAACCCGAAGTAGCTGATGGTCTGCTCGCCGAGCGCGCGTCGGATCGAGTCGATGTCGCGTGCCGAGTCGTTGGTGCCGACGAACTGGATGATGTCGCTGTTCTCTGCCTCGCACGTGCCGGCGAACTCGGCGGCCAGGTCGGTGAGCAGTTGGCGCTCGCTGTCGGTGTCGGGCGTGATGTCGGTGCCGGCGAAGTAGCGGTCGTAGTCGGTGATGCAGTCGATGGCAGGCGTGCTCTGGCCGGTGCCACGCGGATCCCAGCCGATGATGTCGAAGTGGCGCAGCAGCGCCGGGCTGTAGATCTGGTCGGCGAAGATGGCGAGGTCGCTGCCGCCGAATCCAGGGCCGCCGGGGTTCACCAGGAGGCTGCCGATCCGCTTCGACTCGTCGGCGAGGTGGCGGGCGAGGAACAGGGTGAACGTGCCCCTCGACGGGTCGCGGTAGTCGACCGGCACCTCCATCGTGCCGGTCTCCACCTCGGTGTCGACGCCGAACGACTCCCACGTGATGGTGGTGTCCCATGGTGCGGGCTCCGGCGCGCTCGTCGTCGACGGCTCGGATGAGGTGGGGGAGGTCGGGGCAGAGGCAGATGTCGTCGGTGCGGCCGACTCGTCTGAGCGGACGCTCGACACGCTGCCGTCGAAGCATGCGGCGGCCAGCACGGCTGCTGCGAGAACGGCGACCGCATGTCGGTGTCGGGGGGCAGTTCGATGCCGGCGCTGCAGCAGCAGAGCGCGGCGATCGGTCACGTGGCCGAGGCTAACTGGACGGACGCGGCTGGGCGGAAGCGCGGCGTGCTGCGGCGGTTCGGCGGCGGCGCTCATAGCCTCGGGACCATGCGCATGGGTCCGCACATGATGATGGGTAGCGACCGCGACGCGGTGCGGGGCAGGCAGCTGTCGCAGGGCTCGCTGCGCCGGGCATGGCGCTTCGCCCAGCCGTACCGGCGAACGATCGGCCTGTTCCTGCTGTCGATCGTGGCCGCCGCGCTGGTCGAGCTGATTCCCCCCTTCGCCTTCCGGCGCATTCTCGACGACGCCATCCCGGCAGGCGACCGCGGAGCCATCACGGCCATCGCCGCCGTGGTCGTCGTGGCGGCGCTGGTGGATGCGGGCCTCGCCATCGTCCAGCGCTGGTGCAGCTCGTACATCGGCGAGGGGCTGATCTATGACCTGCGCTGCTCGTTGTTCGCCAAGGTGCAGCGCATGCCGGTGGCGTTCTTCACGCGCACCCGCACGGGCGCCCTCACCAATCGTCTCAACAACGACGTGATCGGTGCGCAGAACGCCGTCACGTCCACCCTTGGCAGTGTCGTCAGCAACGTGGTGGTGCTGGTCACCACCCTCAGCGCGATGCTGGCGCTCGAGTGGCGGCTCACACTGCTGTCGCTGATCGTGCTGCCGATGTTCATCATCCCCGCCAAGCGGGTCGGCCGGAAGCTGCAGGCGATCTCGCGCGAGCAGATGACGGTGGATGCCGAGATGAACGCGCAGATGACCGAGCGCTTCAACGTCGCGGGTGCCCTGCTGGTAAAGCTGTTCGGCCGGCATGGCGACGAGAACCGCGTGTTCGCCGATCGGGCCGGCCAGGTGCGCAGGGCCGGCATCAAGCAGGCGATGTACGGCCGGGTGTTCTTCGTCGCCCTCGGACTCGTCGGGGCGCTCGGCGCAGCGGCGATCTACGGCGTCGGTGCCCACCTGGTGGTCGACGGCGACATCTCTCGCGGCACCCTCGTGGCACTGGCGGCACTGGTGACACGCGTCTACCAGCCGCTCACTGGCCTCACGAACGCCCGGGTCGACCTGATGACGGCGATGGTCAGCTTCGAGCGGGTGTTCGAGGTGCTCGATGCGCCCGAGCACATCACCGATCGGCCGGGTGCTGTCGATCTGGTGCGGCCGCAGGGCAGCGTCGAGTTCCGCGACGTGCGGTTCCGGTATCCGGCGGCATCGGCGGTCGCCGTGGCCTCGCTCGAGGCACCCGTCGGCGTGGCCGGCACCGACGACGACCGCGAGGTGCTGCGCGGCATCTCGCTGGTGATCGAGCCGGGCGAGACCGTGGCGCTGGTGGGCTCATCGGGCTCGGGCAAGACCACGCTGTCGTCGCTCGTGCCGCGCCTGTACGACGTCACCGAAGGTGCGGTGCTCGTCGACGGGCACGACGTGCGCGACCTCACCCAGCAGTCGCTGCGCGATGCCATCGGCGTGGTGAGCCAGGACCCGCACCTGTTCCACGACACCATCGGCGGCAACCTCAGGTACGCGAAGCCTGATGCCACCGCCGACGAACTCGATGCGGCATGCCGCGGCGCGCAGATCCTCGACATGATCCGCGCGCTCCCCGACGGCTACGACACGGTGGTGGGCGAGCGCGGCTACCGGATGAGTGGGGGCGAGAAGCAGCGCCTCGCCATCGCCCGGCTCCTGCTGAAGAATCCGGCCGTGATGATCCTTGATGAGGCAACCAGTCATCTCGACAACGAGAACGAGTCGCACGTGCAGGCAGCACTCGACGAGGCCCTGCGCGGCCGCACGGCGATCGTGATCGCGCACCGGCTCAGCACCATCCGCGACGCAGATCGCATCATCGTGCTCGACGACGGGCGCATCGTCGAGCAGGGGCGCCACGACGAGCTGATCGCCCGAGATGGCGTGTATGCGTCGCAGGTGCGGGCCGGCGAGTCGGCGCAGGCGGGCTGAGTCGCGCCTGTCGCTGGCGCCGTGGCGCGCCGGTCGTCGACACTGTTTGCCCGTGCCGGCCTGATCTCGCGCCGGCGGTTGGTGGCGGCCTCTACTCTGTCGGCCGTGTCCGACGGCGATGACGAGCGCACCTTCTCAGTCGCCGAGTTCCATGCCGTCCTCAACGAGGTGCTGGGCGAGGCCTTCCCCGAGCAGGTGTGGGTACGCGGCGAGGTGAAGGGGCTCAATGCCAAGGGCACCCACGCCTACTTCGACATCGTCGACGACTCCGGCGCCGACGCAGTGCTGAGCGTGAAGCTGTTCGCCGGCGTGCGCAGCCGAGTCGAGGCGATGATGGCGAGGGCGGGGATGAGCCTCGCGAACGGCATCAAGGTGCGCCTCGCCGGCCGCCCCGACGTGTGGGCGCCGCGGGGATCGCTCGGCTTCAAGATGTCGGATGTCGATCCGCGGTTCACGCTGGGCGAGCTGGCGCTGCAGCGTGAGGAGCTGCTTCGCCGCCTCCGCGAGACGGGACTCGCCGACGCCAACTCGCGCCGGCCGCTCTCGCCGGTGCCGCTGCGCATCGGCCTCGTCACCAGCGACGGCAGTGCCGCCTTCCACGACTTCACCAACGAGATCGCCTCGAGCGGACTGGCCTTCGACGTGCGGCTCGTTGACTCGCGGGTGCAGGGCGAGCAGGCGCTGGTCGACGTGCCGGCTGCCATTGCCCGGCTGGGCACGGCCGCCGACCTCGACGTGGTGGTGGTCGTGCGCGGCGGCGGCAGCAAGGTCGATCTGGCGGCATTCGACAGCGAGGCAGTGGCGATGGCGATCGCGGCCTGCCCGATCCCTGTGTTCACCGGCATCGGGCACGAGATCGATCGCAGCATCGCCGACGAGGTGGCAGCGCGCTCGTTCAAGACGCCGACCGCCTGCGCAGCCGCACTCGTCGAGATGGTACGCGAGTTCGTCGACTCGGTCGAAGATGCATTTGCGGCGATCGTTCGATCAGCGGGCGAACTACTCGCCGCCGAGTCGGCTGCCCTCGACCAGCGGCAGGTGCAGGCGCGGCACCTGGTCGAGCAGGCCCTGCAGCGAAGCGAACGCCAGCTGGCGTCGCGGTCGATGGCTGTGCATGCCCGGGTGATGTCGGCGCTCACGCGTGCCTCGACGCACGTCGACCGCTGTGCCGATCGGCTTCGACGCACGTCGGCAGTGGTGCAGCAGCGCGCCGTGCACGTCGACTCGCTGGCCGAGCGGCTCCGCCTGCTCGACCCTGCGAGTGCGCTGGCACGGGGCTGGAGCATCACGCGCGGTGCCGACGGCCGGGTGGTGCGCCACGCCGCCGACCTGTCGCCGGGAGATGTCGTTGTCACCACGTTCGCAGATGGCACGGCGACGAGCCGTGTGGAGGAGGTCAGTCGATGAGCCCGTCAGCAAAGGGATCCCCGTCGAAGGGTGCGGATCAGCCGCCCGCCGGCTACGCCGAGGCACTCGAGGAGATCGAGGAGATCCTCGCCTCGCTCGAGGAGGCAGATGTCGATGTCGACGTGCTGGCATCGCGCGTGCAGCGTGCTGCGCTGCTCATTGCGTTCTGCCGCGAGCGCATCGGCACGGCCACGGCCCAGATCGAGCAGGCTGTCACTGGTCTCGACGGTCGCTGACGGCGAGTTGGCGGCACCCGCCTGCCGCGGGCGTCGACGTGGCCGTAGCCTGCCGGCGTGACCGGTTCGGCCCCCGCCTCGCTGCTGCAGATCGCGGCCCGCGTCGAGCGGCGGCTGGGCGAGGTGCTCGAGCCAGAACTGGCCCGGTGGGCAGCGTTCGACGCCGATCTCGCCGAGCCACTGGCAGAGATCCCGCGGCTGGTGCTCGGCGGCGGAAAGCGGCTGCGGCCGGCGTTCTGCCACTGGGGCTACGCGGCAGCGGGCGGCGACCCGTCTGATGCCGTCGTGGTCGACGCCGGCGCGGCATTCGAGCTGATGCATGCCTTCGCGCTGTTCCACGACGACGTGATGGACGACGCAGCCAGTCGCCGGGGACTGCCCACCACGCACACGCGCTTTGCCGAGCGGCACCGCGACGAGCGATGGGTGGGCGATGCCAGGAGGTTCGGCGAGGGCGTGGCGATCCTCATCGGCGACCTCGCCTTCGTCTTCGCCGATCGCCTGATGGCCCAGGTGAACCGCACGGCGTGGGGCGTGTGGGATGAGCTGCGCATCGAGCTGAACGTGGGCCAGGTGCTCGACATCCTCGGCAGCGTGCAGAACGACCGTCGACGCGTGAAGGCCGAGCGGATCTGCCGGTACAAGAGCGGCAAGTACACCATCGAGCGCCCGCTGCACCTCGGCGCGGCGATGGCGGCACCCGGTCGGGTCGACGAGCTGATGCCGGTGCTGAGCGCATACGGGCTGCCGCTCGGCGATGCGTTTCAGATGCGCGACGACGTCATGGGCGCATTCGGCGACCCTGCCGTGACGGGCAAGCCGGTGGGCGGCGACCTGCGCGAGGCGAAGCCCACGCCGTTGCTGGCGCGGGCCATCGAGGCTGCCACACCAGCTCAGGCGGCAGTCCTGCAGATGGTCGGGCGAGTCGACCTCGCCGACGACGACGTTGCCCGGGTGCAGCAGGCCATCGTCGACACCGGCGCGCTCGCCGATCTCGAGCGCGCCATCGACTCGCTCGTCGCCGAGGCGGTCGATGCCATCAGCGCTGCGCCGATCGCGCCCGCCGCATGCGACGCGCTCGTCGAGCTCGCCGACTACGTCAGTCGTCGGCAGGCCTGAGCCGCTGGCTCGTCGGCGTCAGGCGAGCGACGAGTACGCGGCGAGGGCCGATGCAAGTGGGCGCTCGACCACGCCCACCTCTGATACCACCGACTCGAGCCACGGGGGTCTCACGGTTGCCGCCACGCTGATGGGCTCGTCGAGTCCGGAATGCTCGATGGCGAGCCGGGCGAACAGCGCCGCGTAGTCGCGGGGTCGCAGGTCGCGGCTGAGTTCGAGCAGCGCATATGGGTCGGGAGTCCGGCGCGGCTGGTGCAGCACCGGGAAGCTCGCAGAGGTGGGGCCAGAGGCACCTCCCCACAGTCCGGGCCCGTCGCAGAGCACGGCACCGCGGACCAGTGACGGCCGCGCACCGGCGATCAGCAGGGCGACATAGGCGCCGATGCCGCGGCCGACGACCGTGCACGCGCCCAGGCGTGCCAGCGCCGCGTCGGCGTCGGCCATGAGGATCTCGGCCGAGTAGCCGCCGCCCACCGGCACCGTCGACGCCCCGTGACCGGTGAAGTCGAGCGCGTGGACGGGGCCTGCCCATTCGCCGCATGCCTCGGGCACGATGGCAGGCGACTCCTCGCCGAGGCCGTGAAGGAGCAGCAGTGGCCTGCCCTCGCCGGCGCGCAGTGTGTGCAGCGCAAGGCGCACGCGGCAGTGGACGAGCGACTCGACGGTCATCGGGCACCGCCGAGGAAGTCGAGGACGAGCGACGCGACGAGATCGGGCCGCTCGATGTGCACGAAGTGGCCGGTGTGCTCGAGCACCTCGAGCCGCCCGCCGCTCGGGAGCGTGGGCACGACCTGCTCGGGAAGGGTGCCCCATCCCATCGGCTCGTGCTCGTCGCCCATCACGCCGAGGAAGGGCATGCCGAGGCCGGGCAGCCTGCTGGCCGTCCACTCGGGCCGCCACGGGCCGAAGCCGCCGAAGCGCATCGACGGGTCGAGCTTCCAGCGCCAGCCGTCGGGATCGCGCCGTGCGCCGACGGTGACGAGATAGCGCAGCCATTCGATCGGCAGTCGCGGGTTCATGGTCGATCGTCGCTGCGCAAGTTCCTCGAGGCTGCCCGGTCGCCGCGCTGCCTCGGCGGTGGTGCGCCGGTGGTCGAGCCATCCGGTGATGTCGCCCGCCATCATCCGCGTGCGCTCGTGCTCGGCAAGGTCGGCCATGGGCCGCTTCGACGGCAGGCCGTCGAGGTTGACGAGGTGGCTGAAGCGAAAGGGCTCGGCGTCGGCCAGCTGGATCATCAACGCGCCACCCTTGCTGTGGCCGATGACGGGCGCTGGCCGCGTCGTGAAGTGCTCCATCACGCCGAGTGCATCGCGGATGTCGGCATCCCACCCGTAGAGCGCGGCATGGTCGCTGTCGCCGTGGCCGCGCTGGTCCCAGGCGATGACGCGCCACCCTGCTCGGGCGATGCGCGGAGCAAACTCCGAGTAGGTGCGGGCGAAGTCGAATCCTCCGTGCACGAGAAAGAGCGGATTGTCGCGCTCGCTGCCCCACTCGTGCACCGCGATGCCGAGGCCGTCGAGGTCGACGCGGTGCGTGCGCGTCGGCGCATCGGCACCGGGGTAGCGGGGAAGCGTGTCGTCGGTCATCGTGCAGGTGCGGTGTCGCAGCGAGCGCCGGAGGGGTGGCGACTCGCCGGTGAGGCTATGGCCGCAGTACCGCCCGACCACGCGTCGGCCAGTCTGCGCAGAAGTGCGGGCGGCGTAGGATCGTGGAATGTCACGCTGGCGTGTCTCGATGGCGACTGCTGTCGCGGGCGGGCTTCCACTGCTGGTGGGGGCGTGCGGCGGCGGCGATTCGGCGGGCGACAACGCCACCCTGCCGCCGATCGCGACGACCTCGACCACTACCACCACGGTGTTCGTCACCACCACCATTGTGTACCTGAAGCACACAGTGCAGCCGGGCGAGACGCTGTTCATCATCGCCGATGCCTATGGCGTCACCATGGACGACCTGATCGAGATCAACGAGATCGAGAACCCCGACTACATCCAGGCGGGCGAGGTGCTCCTGGTGCCGTCCGACGGCACGAGGCCGGCCGACGGCCAGCCGCAGCCGGGCACCACCCTGCCCGGCCAGCCCGGCACCACGACGCCGCTGGCACCGATGCCCGGCTCGACCACCGCACCCTGACGTGCCGGCCCGGCCGCGATGTGCGACGTGACCGAGGTCCCTAGGCCGGGAAATCGGTCATTGGTAGCCTTCGGCACATGAGCTTCTGGCCGACGAAGGAACACTGGAGCGTGGCGATCCCCACCCGGACGTCGCACTACCTGTGCCCGTTGCTCGAGGAGACCGGCTTCGTTGCCCTCACGCCCTACGCCGGCGAGATTCCCGAGCACGAATGGCTCGGCCTCGAGTACATGGACTGGAAGAGCGGCGGTGACACCAACTTCGCCCCGCTGGCCTCAGCAGACGGCGAGCTCGACTGCCGCGGCTTCTGGGACAAGGGCAAGCCCGACAAGGGTGCCAGCTGGACGGTCAATGCCGCCAAGGCCCCCACGGTCCAGCGCTACGTCGACTCGATCGGCGCCAACTTCGGCCGGGTGCGCATCATCAAGCTCGAGCCGCAGGACCACGAGACCGCCATGCGCAGCTTCCACCGCGACGACAACAACCGGCTGAACCCCGAGGGCGAGGGCTGGGTAGTGCGCTCATGGGTCGAGCTCACCGACGATCCCGACAGCTACATGGTGCTGATGGACCTCGACGACGAGCGGCTGCCCGACCCGAGCACAGAGCGCCGAGTGCCACTGCCGCGCGGCGCGCGCTTCGTGGTCGATACGCAGCGCCTGTGGCACGTGGTGGTGCACAATGGCACCAAGCCGCGCTACGGCCTCATCACCAGCATCGAGAGCTCACCGCAGTTCGACGCCTGGATCAAGAGCCAGCAGCCTGCGCTGGTCTGATCGAGAGCGACGCCTCCGCCGCCCGCCTCAGCGCTGGCGGTGCGCAGCCGCAAGGTGCGCGACATCGCGCATGATCTTCGCCATCTCGAAGTCCTTCGGCGTGTAGACCGCGCTGACACCCGCTCGGGCGAGCACGTCGCGGTCGGCCTCCGGGATGATGCCGCCGACGATGACGGGTGCCTCGACGCCGACGGCGCGTAGTCCGTCGACGATCGCCGGCACCAGTGCGAGGTGCGAGCCACTGAGGATGCTGATGCCGACGACATCGGGATCCTCGTCGCGGGCCGCGGCGATGATCTGCTCGGGTGTCAGCCGGATGCCGCTGTACACCACCTCCATGCCGGCATCTCGTGCGGCCACGGCGATCTGCTCGGCGCCGTTGCTGTGGCCGTCGAGGCCGGGCTTGGCGACGAGGAACCGGGGCGGGCCGCCGGGGATGTGGTGGGCAAATTCGGAGATCTCGGCGGGGTCTCCGACGCGGCGGCCCACGGCGGCGCCGACGCCGGTGGGCGCCCGGTACTCGCCGAAGATCTCTCTCAGCACTCCCGCCCATTCGCCGGTGGTGCCGCCGGCCTCGGCCAG
>JBJTRF010000222.1:0-8088 GCA_046076025.1 Ilumatobacteraceae bacterium | reverse complement strand
GGCGGGCTCCACCGCGAGTGGACGGGCGAGGTGGTGCTCGACGGCGCAACGCTTGCCGCCTCGGCGCGCCAGCGCCCGGTGGCGCAGCGCCTGTCGATCCAGTACGTCTTCCAGAACCCGTACAGCTCGCTGCACCCGCGGCGGTCGATCGGCGAGACCGTGGCGCGTCCGCTCCGCATCGCCGGCGCCTCGGCTGCCGAGGCGCGCAAGGCCGTCGACGAGATGCTCGAGCGCGTGTCGCTGACAGCTGCCTATGCCGCCCGCTACCCCGACCAGCTCAGCGGCGGCGAGCGCCAGCGCGTCGCCATCGCCCGTGCCCTGGTAAGTCGTCCGAAGGTGCTGGTGTGCGACGAGGTCACCTCTGCCCTCGACGTGCTGGTGCAGGCCGCAGTGGTCGAGTTGCTGCGCGAACTGCAGGACGAACTGGGTCTCTCGATGCTGTTCGTCACGCACAACCTCCCGCTGGTGCGCTCGCTCGCCCAGCGCGTGGTGGTGATGGCCGACGGCAAGGTGGTCGAGGTGGGCGACACCGAGACGGTGCTCACCGCTCCGGCGCAGGAGTACACGCGGCGGCTGCTCGCCGACACGCCGTCAATCGCCGCCGTCCTCGGCAGCTGACCAACCGAGGTTTCCGCCATGACCACCCGTCGCACCATCACCGAGCCGGCGCGCCGGGTGGACGTCGTCCACGAGACCGACGTGCTGGTGGTCGGCTCCGGCCCCGCTGGCCTCGCTGCGGCCATCGGCGCCGCCCGCGCCGGTGTCGATGTCACGCTGGTCGAGCGTTTCGGCTGCTTCGGCGGCAACATCACCGTGGTGGGGGTCGAGGGCCTCGCCTGGTACCGCCACGAGCAGACCGTCGAGGCCGATGGCATCGGCCGCGAGTTCGAGGACCGGGCAACGGCCATGGGCGCTGCCGTGCCCGAGAGTCAGTCGCTGTCGTACGAGCTCGACTCGGAGGGCTTCAAGGTGGTGGCCGACACGATGGTGCACGAGTCGGGCGTGCGGCCGATGCTGCACCGCTCGTTCGTCGCGCCCGTGATGGAGGGCGACGCAGTTGTCGGCATCATCACCGAGTCGAAGGCTGGCCGTGAGGCCATCCTGGCGCGCCGCGTGATCGACGCCACCTGCGATGCCGACGTGGCGCACCGTGCCGGAGCCCTCACGCGCCACACGCCACGCGAGGACATGATGGCCGTCTCGGTGATGTTCCACATGGCGGGCGTCGACAAGCGGGCGTTCCTCGACGGCATCCGCGACGATCCGCAGTCGTACCGCGACTGGGCCGGCAACGGCGAGTGGGATATCGAGACGAGTGGCAAGGAGGACGACCTCTTCTCGCCATTCGTCCGCAAGCCGTTCAAGAAGGCCGTCGAGGCCGGCCTCATCCCGGAGCACCTCTCGACGCTGGCCGGCACGTGGGGTGCCGTGCACGACTCGGGCGAGCTCACGTATATGAACGTCATCCACCTGGGCTGCATCGACGGCACGGATCCCGACGATCTCACCCGGGGCGAGATCGAGGGCCGGCGGGCGGCGATGCATGCCATCGACGCGCTGCGCGCCTACATGCCCGGCTGCTCGGGCGCGCGCCTGCGCAACTTCGGCATGTCGATCGGCGTCCGCGACACTCGCAAGATCGTCGCCCGCTACGACATGACCGAGCACGATGTTCGCAACGAGGCCCGCTTCGACGACTCGATCGGCATCTATCCCGAGTTCATCGACGGCTACGGCGTGCTGATCCTCCCCACGACGGGGCGCTACATGCACCTGCCCTACCGCAACCTGCTGCCGACGGGCGTGCGCAACCTGCTGGTGGCCGGCCGGTCGACCGGCGGCGACCGCATTGCCCACGCCGCCACCCGCAACATGGCGTGCTGTGCCGTACTGGGCCAGGGTGCGGGTGTGGCCGCAGCGAGGTCGCTGCATGCCGGCAGGGAGATCGACGATGTCGATGTGGGCGACGTACAGCGCGAACTCGTGCGCCAGGGCGTGCGGATCGGCTGACTGACGCCGATCTCCGCAGCGCAGGTCGCGGGAGGGCCGTCACACCCGCTCGCTACGGTGGCGGCGATGCCCGACCCCGCCCTCACGATGCCCTGGCAGGTCGAGCAGGTGTACGCCGTGTCGCCGTCCGCGGCGGCGACGGCGGCGGCAGAGGCGCTCGTGGTCGGCGGACGGTGGGCCTCGTCCGGATGCGACAGTCGGGCGGTGTGGGGCCGCTGCTCGGGACGCAACGCCGAGCCCTACGACTGCGCCGCCGATCACGTGGCGCTGCGGTTTCGCTGCACGTGCGCCAGTCGCCAGGTGCCGTGCAAGCACGTCGTCGCCCTGCTGCTGCTCTGGGCCCGCGGGCGCGTGCCGACGGTGCCGCCCGAGGTGCCCGGCGGGCCGCGCTCGATGCGGCCGCACTGGCTGGCGCGATGGCTCGACGAGGTGCCCGTCGATGCCAGCCCCGTGCTGCCTGCCGCCGCGGGCGCCTCGCTGCCCGCCAACCACAATGCCGACAGCACGGGCGCCTCGATATCAGGATCCGATGCTGCTGGCGAGGCCGACGACATTCATCCGGCGCCGCCCGGGCCGACGACCGACGGCGATCGGACGCCCGATGACCGACGCGCCCGCGACGAGCGCGTGCGCACCACGGCGGCCGGCCTCGCCGAGTTCGATCGATGGGTGCACGACCGCGTGCGCACCGGCCTTGCCGATCCCTCGCTGGCGCTGCCGTCCACCTGGGACAACGCAGCGGCGCGACTGGTGGACGCCAAGGCGGGCGCACTCGCCAACCGAGTGCGGCGGATCGGAACGTCTCCGCTGTCGCGCGCCGGCCGGCGCAGTGGCATCGACGCCCGCGTGGCCGATGCCGTCACCGGGGCCGCCCCGCTCGAGCACATGCTGGCCGAACTGTCGCTGCTGCACGTACTGGCCGATGCCGCGCAGCGACTCGACACGCTGCCGTTGTCGCTCGCCGACTCGGTGGCGATCGCGGTGGGCTGGCAGGTACGGCAGGCCGACGTGCTGGCGGGCGTGCCCGAGACCGACCACTGGGTGGTGATGGGCCGCAGCGACACGCGCGAAGACCGCATCGACGTGCGCAGGTCGTGGTTGCGCGCCGCGTCGTCGCGGCGGTGGGCGATGGTGCTGTCGTTCGCCGCGTACGGGCAGGCGCTCGACGACAGCCTCGTCGCGGGCCGACGGTTTCGTGCCGACATCGTCCGCTACCCGGGCGTGCTCGGCCTGCGGGCGCTCGTCGCGCGAGTGCACGACGAGGGCGGCGATCGAGGCACCGTCGACGGGGGCGACGATGGGCGATCCACGGACGCGTGGTCACTGGTCGGCGCGGCCGACATCCCCGGGGCAGTCGACATCGCCGCCGGCTGTGCCGAGGTCGGTGCCATGGTGGCCGCCGAGCCATGGATCGAGCGCGTGCCGGTGTGCGTGCGCGCCGCACCCTGCAGGATCGCGGGCGGCTGGGGACTGGCCGACCACACCGGCGTGCTGCCGCTCGCCGTCGACGGCGATGCGCTCGGCGTGCTGCTCGCCTGCGCTGCCAGCGGCCCTGTGCCGATCACGTGCGAGTGGACGCCGTCGGGCGTGGTGCCGATCGCGGTGTTCCTCGACGACCGACCGGTCGACATCGGCCCCGTGGCCGACGCCAGTTTCTCGACGGGTGGACTGGCGAGGGCGGTATCGCTGTGACGAGCACGCTCGACGACCACTGGCGGGCCCTCGTGTCGACTGCCCTGCTCGGCACCGATCGGCGCGAGCCCCCGCCCGCCCCTCCGGGGCCGCTGGCTGACCTTGCCGCTGACGACGTCCAGCGCGACCCGCCGGGCCGCGTGCTGCAGCAGGCGGCGGCCGTCACCGTGGCCCGGCGGGGCGGCCTTGCGGCGTCGACGCCCCCGACGGCCGAGGCGCTGTCGCCGCCGCAGCCCGACGACCGTCCGGTCACTCCGCCGTCGGCCACACAGCACTGGCACGAGGCGGCGGCGCAGTGGCCCGTGCTCGAGGACGAGTGGCTGCTCGCCGTGGTGACGACGGGCCACCGCCTCTCGCCCGAGCTGGTGGTGCCGCTGCTGGCGCGCCATCGCGGCAACCCGGTGCGCCATGCACTCGTGCGCACCGCTGCAGGCCCGCTGGCCGACTGGCTCATCGGCTGGTCGCCGCGGCTCGGCCCCACGTCGCGCCGGCCCGTGCCACCCGAGTCGATCGGCATCCTGCCCGAGCTGAGCGTCACCCCCGACCTGCTCCCACTGCTGGCAGTCGGGCCCGACGAGCCGCTGCCGCCGTCGGGCGGCCCACTGCGCGAACTCGCCGACTCGCTGCTGGTCGGCCCGATTCACGCCGGCAGGCGGCTGCCGGGTCACGTGCCCGTGCTGGTGAATGTCGCCGCGCGCGTGCACCCCGGCCTGCTGGCGCACCTCGACGACGCGCTGCGCGAGGTGCTGCGCAGCCCGACAGCGCACCCCTCGTCGGGCGCCGTCGCGTCGCCCGTGCGCAGCCTCGTGGCGCTGCGTCGCCTGCTGCTCGCCGATCTCGGCGACCAGCGGGTCGGCGCTGCGCCGCCCATCAGTCCTCGAACCCCGCGGGAGGAACCATGACCGATGCCACCGAGGTGCTGCGGCCGCATGCCGAGCAGCAGTTCGCCGCCGAGCTGGCGGCCCTTGTCGCAGTCGACGACCGGCCCCGTCCGCCCAACTGGCGCCTGTCGCCGTGGGCGGTGGTCACCTATGTGATGGGTGGCACGCTGGCCGACGGCGCGGTCATCACGCCCAAGTACGTCGGACAGCGCCGCCTCATCGAGGTGGCGGTGGCGACGCTTGTCACCGATCGCGCACTGTTGCTGCTGGGCGTGCCCGGCACCGCCAAGACGTGGGTGAGCGAGCACCTTGCCGCTGCCATCAGCGGCGACTCGACGCTGCTCGTGCAGGGAACCGCCGGCGCCGGCGAGGAGCAGCTGCGGTACGGATGGAACTACGCCCGGCTGCTGGCCGAGGGGCCCAGCGCGGCGGCACTCGTGCCGAGCCCGGTGTTCAGGGCCATGGAGCGCGGCGCCATCGTGCGCGTCGAGGAGCTCACCCGCCTCGCCAGCGACGTGCAGGATGCACTGGTCACCGTGCTCAGCGAGAAGACACTGCCGGTGCCCGAGCTCGGCAGCGAGGTGCAGGCGGTGCCGGGGTTCAACCTCATCGCCACGGCCAACGACCGCGACCGAGGCGTGCACGAGCTCTCGGCGGCGCTACGGCGGCGATTCAACACGGTGGTCCTGCCGCTCCCTGCCGATCTCGACGAGGAGGTCGACATCGTGCGCCGCCGCGTGGTCGAGCTCGGGGCAGCGCTGCAGTTGCCACCCGTGCCCGCCGCCGACGACGAGATCCGGCGTGTCGTCACGGTCTTCCGCGAGTTGCGCAGCGGCGCCACCGCCGACGGGCGCATCAGCCTCAAGGTGCCGTCGGGCTCGCTGTCGACAGCCGAGGCAATCTCGGTGGTGGTGAGCGGCGTCGCACTGGCAGCGCACTTCGGCTCGGGCCACCTGGCGGCCGCCGATCTCGCGGCGGGCATCGCCGGATCCGTGGTGAAGGATCCCGTGCACGACACCGTTGCGTGGCGCGAGTACGTCGACGGCGTGATGCGCGAGCGCGACGACTGGGCCGACCTCTACGAGGCCTGCGCCGACCTGTGACCGCCGCCGGCGTGCACCTCTTCGGCATCCGCCATCACGGACCGGGCTCGGCTCGATCCGTCGCACGGGCGCTCGACGCGCTGTGCCCCGACGCGGTGCTGGTCGAGTTGCCGGCCGAGTGCGAGCCGCTGCTCGGCTGGGTGGGCTCGCCGGGACTGGTGCCGCCGGTGGCGCTCCTCGGCCATGCGCTGCCGCAGCGCGGCAGCGCCGGCCAGCGCGTCGCTGCGGCGTTCATGCCGCTCGCCGAGTTCAGCCCCGAGTGGCAGGCCCTGCGATGGGCATCCGGTCGCGGCGTGCCGGTGCACGCCATCGACCTGCCGCTGTCGCAGGTGCTGGGCCGCGCGGCCGGCGACGATGCCGGCGCCTCCACCGGCGACGACATCGCCGATCCGCGGCTGCGCCGCATCGTCGACGCCCACCTCGACCCGCTCGGCGCGCTCGCCGCTGCTGCCGGCCACGACGATGCCGAGCAGTGGTGGGAGGACGTCGTCGAGCACCGCGGCGACGGCCCCACGGTGTTCGACACGGTGGCTGCCGCAATGGCTGAGGTGCGCGGCCGGGCAGCCGATGGATCGTGGTCGGGTGATCCGCTCACGCTGGCGCGCGAGGTGCATATGCGCCGGGCACTGCGCCGCGTGCGCGCCAGTGGCGCACAGCGCGTTGCGGTGGTGTGCGGGGCGTGGCACGTGCCGGCCCTCACCGAGCCGTGGCCGACGGTCGGGGCCGATACGGCCGTCCTGCGCGACTGGTTGGCATCGCACCCGGCGGGCCGGTCGGGCACGAAGGTCGGAATGTCGTGGGTGCCCTGGACGCACCGACGCCTCGCTGCCGCCACCGGCTATGGCGCGGGCGTGCGCAGCCCCGGGTGGTATGCGCACGTGTTCAGCCACCCGGGCGACGAGGGCGTGGTGCGGTGGTTCGTCGACGCCGGTCGACTGCTGCGAGCGCGCGGAATGTCGGCCTCGCCCGATCACCTGATCGGCGCAGCACGCGCTGCCGAGGCACTCGCTGCGCTGCGCGGCCGGCCACGTCCGGGCCTGGCAGAGGTGCGCGACGCTGCCGAGGCGGTGATCGCCGGCAGCGGCCTCGCCCTCGTCGACCGCGACCTCGTGGTGGGCGATGCCATCGGCACCGTGCCCGACGACGCCCCGCAGGTGCCGCTTGCCGCCGATCTCGCCGCGCAGCAACGCGCCTGTCGCCTGCAGCCCACTGCCGACCGGCGCGAGCTCGAACTCGACCTGCGCACGCCCGGCGGCCGGGGCAAGTCGGTACTGCTCCATCGGCTCCGTGCGATGGGTGTCGGGTGGGGATCGCTCACCGAGAGCCGCGCCAGCACGGGCACGTTCCGCGAGACGTGGGACCTGTGCTGGGAGCCCGAGTTGTCGGTGCGGATCGTCGAACTGTCGCCGCACGGGATCACCGTCGAGGCGGCAGCAGCGAGCACCCTGCTCGACCGCGCCGCGGCTGCGCCGTCGCTGCCGTCGCTCGTGTCGGTGCTCGACGACGCCCTGCTGGCCGACCTGCCCGACGTCGTCGAGCCGGTCGTCGCCCTGGTCGAGCACTCGGCTGCGCGCGATCCTGCCGTGGTCGACCTCATCGCCGCGCTCGGACCGCTGGCCCGTGCGCTCCGGTACGGCGACGTGCGCAGCACCGACGCCGCGGCACTGCGCCAGGTGGTCGACGTGATGGTGGTGCGGGTGATCGCCGGACTCGTCATCGCCTGTCGGTCGCTCGACGACACCGAGTCGGCGGCGATGGCCGAGCACCTCGCCGACGCGCAGGCAGCACTCGCCCTGCTCGACCACGCAGCCCGACGCGGCGAGTGGCCCGCCGTGCTCGCCATCGTGGCCGAGCGAACCGACGTGCACGGCATGGTGCAGGGCCGTGCCACGCGCCTGCTGCACGACGGGGGAGCGTGGCAGCAGGCCCGGGTGAGCGCCCGGCTGTCTCGCGCGCTCACGGCCGGCACCGAGCCGGCGGCCGCAGCGGCGTTCGTCGAGGGACTGATGGCCGGATCGGCGGGGCTGCTGCTGCACGATCGCTCGCTGCTCGACGCACTCGACACCTGGATCTCCACGATGCCGCAGGGCGCGTTCGATGCCACGGTGCCGCTGCTGCGACGCGCCTTCGGTGCGTTCACCGCTGCCGAGCGCCGCCAGATCGGGGTGCTGCTCGACAGCGGCGACAACCATCGCACCTCGCCGTTCGGCGTGCTCGACGACCGCATCGACGAGGTGCGGGCCGCAGCGGCACTCGTCACGCTGCGCCGCCTGACGGGGGTGCCGGCATGAGCGGGCAGCCTCTCGCCGCGATGCCAGGCGGCCGGGTGAGCGACGGCGAACGCCGGCGGCGCTGGCGCCTCGCGCTCGGCGCTGCGGGTGATGGCGGCGAGGGTGGCGGCG
>JBJTRF010000221.1:0-6176 GCA_046076025.1 Ilumatobacteraceae bacterium | reverse complement strand
GGCGCGGCGCCACACGTCGCTGCCGTTCGAGGCCCACCTGATGGTGCTCACCCCCGATGCGATGGCCGCCGAGTACGTGCGTGCCGGGTGCAGCCGACTCATCGTGCATGCCGAGGCGTGCGTGCACCTGCACCGCACCCTCGCCAACATTTCGTCGCTCGGTGCCACGGCATCGGTCGCCCTCAACCCGGCAACACCCGCCAGTGCCGTCGAGCACGTGCTCGACCTGGTCGACATGGTGCTGGTGATGACGGTGAATCCGGGCTTCGGCGGCCAGCAGTACATCGCCACCATGGAGCCCAAGATCCGCGAGGTGCGCGACATGATCGCCGCCCGCGGACTCTCCGACCAGGTCGACATCGAGGTCGACGGCGGCATCGGGCCGGCCACCATCAGCGCCGCTGCGGCTGCCGGTGCGAACATCCTCGTCGCCGGCAGCGCCCTGTACCGCGATCCGGAGGGCCTGGCCCACGCCGTGGCCGACCTGCGCGCACGGGCCACGGCCGCCTTCGCCCCCTGACCGGCGCGCCTCGCGGCACCGGCGTCGGGTGCCAGGCGTCAGGCGTCGGGCGTCAGGCTTCGTCGGGATCGACCGAGTCGCGCAGCGCCCTGCCGAAGGCGAACACGAGGTGCTTCACCACCACCAGTGCCAGCAGCACGGCCATCGCCACCGCCACCGGCAGCAGCACGGCCCGACGCAGGTCGTCGCCCGAGCCGGCGAGCGGCGTCAGCAGCGATGCATCCACCAGCGAGCCGTCGGCGAGGAACGTGCGCACCGGGTCGTCGAGCTCGGGGCAGTCGATGTCGGAGTCGTCGAGCCCGACGACTGCGTCGCCGCCGAACAGCGGGCGCGGGTCGCGCACTGCGCTGCGGAGCAGCGTCGTGTCGTCGCTGCCGGCCCCGACCAGGTAGTCGGTGCCGATCTCGAGGAATCGCACCTCGTCGCCGTAGCGCACGTCGACGACTGACGGCGAGATCTCGTAGCCGTCCAGCGATCCGGCCAGCATCCGGGTCACCTGCATCCGTGCTGCGTCGACGGTGAGGCCCACGATGGTCGCCTCGAATACCGCTACCGCTGCGGGTGGCGACGCGCATCCGGCCGGCACCACCACGAGGGGCCCAGCGGCGGCAGGCAGTTGGCCCGGCACGGTGGGCAACGGCGTCCCGGCGAGCTCGGTGGTCGGCGGCGGCGTGTCGGTGGACGGCGGGGCGGCGACGACGGTGGCGGCCGACCAGCCGACGATGCAGAGCGCTGCCACGGCGAGCGGGAGGGCGGCGAGGCGCAGGCGCACGCGGCTCACGCTACTGAGGCCCGGCCCGTCAGGGCCGTCAGCGGCACGTCCGCCGTCAGCGGCCCTGGAATCGCGGGTCGCGCTTGTCGACGAAGGCCATCATCGCCTCGGCAGTGTCGGCCGTGCTGAAGTTGACGGTCTGTGCCCGTGCCTCGTCGTCGAGCGCCTGCTCGAACGTGGCGTCGAACGAGTTGTCGAGCAGTCGCTTCGTCATCGCAAGGGCGATCGGCGGGCCATCCGCCAGCCGGCGCGCCCATCCCTCGACGAAGGCGTCCAGTTCGCCGTCTGGCAGCACCCGGTTGACGAGCCCGACCCGCTCCGCCTCGGCGGCGTCGATGATGTCGGCGAACAGCGCGAGCTCCTTGGCGCGGTGGAGGCCGATGCGCCGCGGCAGCAGCCACGAGCCGCCGAAGTCGAGGCTCAGCCCGCGGCGGGCGAAGATCTGGCTGAAGCGCGCCGTGGTGCCGGCGACGACGAGATCGCAGCCGAGGGCCAGGTTGCACCCGGCGCCCACCGCCACGCCGCGCACCTTGGCGATGGTGGGCTGCGGCAGCCGGTGCAGCGCCAGCGCCGCCTCGTTGACGAACCGCATCGCCGCCAGCTGGTGGCGCGAGCGACCGCCGCACGTGAGGTCGGCGCCCGAGCAGAACTCGCCGCCTGCGCCGGTGATCACCACCACGCGGTCGTCGTCGCGGTCGGCGATGTCGCGGAACGTGTCGGCCAGTTCGCCCCACATCGCCTGATTGGCGGCATTCTTCTTCTCGGGACGGTTCAGGGTGACGGTCACGATGCCGTCGCGACGCTCGATCTGCAGGGTGTCCATCGGTCGGACAATACTGAGCCGATGGGGTTCAATCCGCACCGCGCCCAGCGCCGGCGCCCGAGCGACGTGCTGTTCGTCGGCGCTGCGCTCGTGGTGAGCGTGTCGCTGGTGGCGTGGGCCCTGCTCGGCTGACCGTCGCCCGTCAGAACGCCCCCTCCAGCACCTCCAGCCGACCGCCCTCCACGGCAGCCACGTCGAAGCGCACCGCCATGCGACCCCGCGGCTGGCGATGCTCGGCCAGCCACGCCACCGCGAGGCGGCGGAGCCGCTCCTGCTTGCGCGGCGTCACGGCGGCGAACGGGCCACCGAAGCGGCCGTCGGCCCTCGACTTCACCTCGCAGAACACCACGGTGCCGAACCCGACGGCGATGATGTCGACCTCGCCGTCGATGCGCCGTCCCGTGCCGCCCTCGCGCCACTGCCAGTTGCGGGCGACTACGTCGTAGCCGTGCTCGGCATACCACCGGGCGGCGAGGTCCTCGCCTGCCTGGCCCACCGCGAGGTGCGGGGCTACAGCTCGGTCCTTGGCAGTTCCTCGACGTTGACGTCCTTGAAGGTGAGCACCCTCACCCGCGGCACGAACCGGCTCTTGCGGTACATGTCCCACACCCATGCGTCGGTCATCTCCACCTCGATCACGGGCCTCGACGCCTCACCGGCAACGGTGACCTTGACGTCGTTGGCCAGGTAGAACCGGCGCTCGGTCTCGACGGCGTAGCGGAACATTCCCGCCACGTCCTGATACTCGTGCGCGAGCTGGAGCTCTCGCTCGGCCTCGAAGTTCTCGAGATCGTCAGAACTCAATGTGGGCGCTCCGGCCAGCCGCCGACTGGCCGATCAGCTCTCGCGCTTCTCGCGGATCTTGGCGGCCTTGCCCACGCGGTCGCGCACGTAGTACAGCTTGGCGCGGCGGACATCGCCCTTCTTCAGGACCTCGAGCTTGGCGACCGAGGGGGTGTGCACGGGGAACGTGCGCTCGACGCCGACGCCGTAGCTGACCTTGCGAACCGTGTAGGTCTCCTGGACACCGCTGCCCTGGCGGGCGATCACGTTGCCCTGGAACACCTGCACGCGCTCCTTGTTGCCCTCGACCACCTTCACGTGCACCTTCACCTCGTCGCCCGGGCCGAAGTCGGGGATGTCGCTGCGCAGGTTGGGGGTGTCGACGATGTCGGTCGGCTTCATGGCTCGGTCTTCTCTCGCTGGGTGGGGGTGCGATCGGCCGCTGCGGGCGCCCGGTGCGACCCCTGGCTCGGCTCGGGGAACGCTCAAGGATAGGTGACGGACGGGAACTCTTCCAACAGGCGGCGGTCGTCGTCGGTCAGCCCGCCGCGGGCGACGACGAGGTCGGGCCGGTAGCGCAGGGTGCGATGCAGGGCTTGGGCCTGCCGCCAGCGGCCGATGCGCCCGTGGTCGCCGCCGCGCAGCACCTCGGGCACGTCCCAGCCCCTGAACTCGGCCGGGCGGGTGTACACCGGCTCCTCGAGCAGGCCCGAGGCACCGAAGCTCTCCGAGGCGGGGCTGCTGGCGTTGCCCATGGCTCCCGGCAGGAGGCGCACGACTGCCTCGATCACGAGGCAGGCAGCCACCTCGCCTCCGTTCAGCACGACATCCCCGATGCTCAGTTCGTCGTCGACGAGGTGCTCGCGCACCCGGTGGTCGATCCCCTCGTAGCGCCCGCAGATCATCGAGAACCCGCCGGCTGCGGCCAGGTCGTCGGCCATGCGCTGGTCGAAGCGGCGCCCGCCGGGGCCAAGCAACAGCAGCGGCCGGGGAGGCGCAGCGGCCTCGACGGCGGCGAAGAGCGGCTCGGGCTTCATCACCATGCCGGCACCGCCGCCGAAGGGGGTGTCGTCGACGGTGCGGTGCACGTCGGAGGTGTGGTCGCGCGGATCGTGCAGGCGCAGGTCGAGGATGCCTCCGGCGCGGGCCTTGCCAAGGAGGCTCTCGGCGCAGAAGGCGTCGACGAGGCCCGGAAAGATGGTGAAGACGTCGATCCGCACGGACGCCGAGCCTACGGCCCGTGGCGGACGGGTCAGTCGGGCTCGGTGAGCTCGAACAGGCCGGCCGGTACGTCGACCACCACCCTGGTGCCGTCGGCGGTGTTCTCCACCGCCGTCACGAACACCACGGGCACGAGGGCGCCGGTGTCGAGCTCGAGCAGTTCATGCGCCGGGTTGTCGACCACTGCCACGCACCGGCCCCGCAGCGTGCCATCGGCCTCGACTACCTCGGCGCCCACCAGTTCGTCGACATACAGCCCGTCGCCGCGCTCGTCGAGCCGCTCGGCGCGCACCACCTGGTTGGCTAGGCGCTCGGCGGCGGTGCGGTCGTGCACGCCCTCGAAGCGCACCAGCCACCGCGTCGCGGCGTCACGGGCGGCAGCCACCGTGTGCCAAGCCGTTCCCACCTGCAGCCGCGAGCCCACCGACACGCGCTCGGTGCGGTCGGTGATGAGGATCAGGGCAATCTCGCCGTGCACGCCATGGGCGCGGCCGGTGCGGCCGATCTCGACGAGACCGCCAGCGGGATCGTCGGGCGGCACGCGGTCAGTCGTTGAAGTCGACGTCGACTTCGACGGCGTCGCGCACTGCGGCAGCGCGCACCACGGTGCGGATGCTCTGCGCCGTGCGACCGCGGCGGCCGATGACGCGGCCGAGGTCGCCGGGGCCCACGCTCACCTCGAGCTTGATGCGGCCACGCGAGCGCCCGGCCGACACGCGCACGGCCTCGGGGTCGTCGACGATCGTGCGGACGAGGTGCTCGAGCACGGCGACGGCGGTGGGCGCCGGCACGGCGTTGGCGTCGTCACCCTGCGGATCGTGCTGGTCGGACACGGTATCGGCGCTCAGCGGGTCACTTGGCGGCGCGGGCGGCGCTGAACTCGGCCCATGCGCCGGAGATCTCGAGGAGCTTCTTCACGCGCTCCGTCGGCTGGGCACCGTCCATCAGCCACTTCACGGCCTTGGCGTTGTCGACGGTGAGCGCCGACGGCTCCTGCCGCGGGTTGTACGTGCCGACGATCTGGATGAACCGGCCGTCGCGCGGCGAGCGCTCGTCGGCGGCGACGATGCGGTACTGCGGCTGCTTGGTCTTGCCGACTCGAGTGAGGCGCAGCTTCACTGCCATGCGCTGGGTGCTCCTTGGAGATTGCGAACCACGAGAGGCTATCAATTGAGGGGCGGGAAGCCACCCGAGCCGGGCATCCCCGGGAAGCCCCCGGGCAGGCCGGGCATGCCACCGGGCAGGCCCAGGCCGCCGCGGGGCGGCGCGGTCACCCTGCCGCCCTTGCCCTTCTGCTTGCCCTTCTTCCCCGACTTGCCGGGCCGCGGCGCCATCGCGCCCATCCGCTTCATCATCTTCTGCATCTCCTGGAACTGCTTGATGAGGCGGTTCACCTCGGTGACCGAGGTGCCGCTGCCATTGGCGATGCGGGTGCGACGGCTGCCGTTGATGATCTCGGGCTTGCGCCGCTCGTGCGGTGTCATGCTGCGGATGATCGCCTCGACCGGCTTCAGCGCGTCGTCGCCGATCTCGGCGCCGCGCATCTCCTTGGGCATGCCGGGCATCATCCCGAGGATGCCGCTGAGCGGGCCCATCTTCTTCAGTGCCTGCATCTGCTCGAGGAAGTCGTCGAGGGTGAACTCGCCCTCGAGCAGTTTCTCGGCGGCCTGCTCGGCCTGGTCCTTGTCGAAGGCCTGCTCGGCCTGCTCGATGAGCGTGAGCATGTCGCCCATGCCGAGGACGCGGCTGGCCATTCGATCGGGATGGAACTGCTCGAAGTCGCCGATCTTCTCGCCGGTGCTGGCGAATGCGATCGGTCGGCCGATGACCTCCTTCACGCTCAACGCTGCGCCGCCCCTGGCATCACCGTCGAGCTTCGACATGATGACGCCGTTGATCTGCAGCGCGGCGTGGAACGCCTCGGCGACGCCGACGGCGTCCTGGCCGGTCATCGCGTCGACGACGAGGAACGTGTAGTGAGGCTCGACGGCGTCGCTGATGGCGCGCACCTGCTGCATCAGCTCGGCATCGATCGCAAGGCGGCCGGCGGTGTCGAC
>JBJTRF010000220.1:0-2605 GCA_046076025.1 Ilumatobacteraceae bacterium | reverse complement strand
CATGGAACTGCGGCTCGACCGCCGGCTCTCCGAGCGCCGGATCTACCCGGCGATCGACGTCGATGCGACCAGCACCCGGCACGAGGAACTGCTGTTCGACCGCAAGCAGCTGCAGATGGTGTGGAAGCTGCGCCGCGTGCTCAGTGGCTTGGCCGCCGACGGCAATGCCGGCCCCGGCCTCGAACTGCTCGTCGACCGGCTGAAGACCTTCCGGACCAACGACGAGTTCCTCGCCGAGATCGCCAAGCAGCCCAGCATGTGACGTCCCGGCCCGGTGTCGGCACCGGGCCCGGTCGCTAGACTCCGTCCCCTAGCCCTGGAGAACGCAATGAAGACCGAGATCCACCCCACCTACGGCGACCTCACCGTGAAGTGCTCGTGCGGCAACACCTTCACCACGGGCTCCACCCGCACCGGCGACCTCTTCGTCGAGCTCTGCAACGAGTGCCACCCGTTCTTCACCGGCAAGCAGAAGCTGGTCGACACCGGCGGCCGCGTCGAGCGCTTCAACAAGCGCTACGGCTCGCGCAAGACGAAGTGACGGCTGCCCGCCCAGCGGGCTGCTGAGACACTGTCGGCCTGCGGGCAACCGAGTGGCGTCCGCGGCCGTGTGATCCCGTGACCGATTCGAACCGACTCGCCGGGCTCCGGGCCGTCAAGCTTGCTGCGCTGGTTCGCGACCACCTGTCAGCCGACAGCACCGGCACCGTCGCGCTGGAGCCGGGCGAATTCGCCGCCGGCGCGGCGCTGATGCACGACGACGAGGCATGGGTGCTGGTCGAGGACCGACACGCGTCGGTGCCCGCCGCTGGACTCGGCGGCCCTCTGGTCTGGGCGCTGCGCCGCGGCGGGCGGCGACTGCACGTGGTGGTCGACAGTGGGGCAGAACCACTGGCGCGCCGGGCGGCGGGCTTCTCGCTGCCGGTGCAGGCATGGACGGCACGCGGTCGGTCGCTCGTTGCCGCCACGGCAACGCCGCTGCGGGCACCCGCCGAGGTGCCGTCGGCGCACATGGCATTCGAGGGCGTGATCGCAGCGGCGGGTGCCGAGCCGGTGATCGAGCACGGCGTGCTCTGCGGCGAGGTGCTCGGCCTCGAGGTCTGCCGCGTCGTCGACGATCCCGACACCGGCAGCGTGCGGCTCGACATCGGCATCGGCGATCACGACCGCGAGGCGTTCCGGCTGCTGCATGGCGAGCGGCCGACTGCCGAGGCCCTGGCCGGTGTCGTCGCCACGGTCGGCGTGCACCGTCGTGATCCCGCCGATGCCCATCCGCTCGCCAGGCTGGCCCGCGAGCGCCTGCTGCGCGCCGCGGTCGTCGGGTGCCCGGCGGCCGTGGGCGCGTTGTCGGTGACGGCGTGCCCGCCGCCCGAGCCGCGGCCGAACCTGAAGGATCCGGTGCCGTGCATGGCGATCGCCGACATCGGCGGCAGCCGCCGCCTGCTGGTGTTCAGCACCGGGGTCGACCTCGACGCGGTGCCGGCGTGCATCGATGCGCGCCTCGCCACCGGCATCGTCGACTGCGCGCTGGTCGTGCCGGTCCGCGACGCGATCCCGGCGCAGCGCATGCTCGCCGCCGCCGCCGAGCCGGCCGTCGAGGTGCTGGCGATCGACATGCCACCGCTGCAGCCGTAGCCTCGAGGACAGTGTTCGACCGCCTGCAGTCCCTCGAGGACGAGTTTGTCTCGCTCGAGGCGAGTCTCTCTGATCCCGACCTGGCGAGCGATCAGGCGCGCCTGCGCGACGTCACCCGCCGCTACAAGGACCTCTCGCCGGTGGTCGACTGCATCCGCCGGTACCGGAGCCGCAGCGCCGACGCCGAGGCGGCGCGTGAGCTGATGGCCGTGGCCTCCGACGACGAGCGCGAGTCGCTGCGCGCCGAGCTCGACGCTGCTGCGAGCGACCTCGGTGCCCTCGAGGACGAGCTGCGGCTGCTGATGCTGCCGAAGGATCCCAACGACGGCCGGCCGGTGATCGTCGAGATCCGCGGCGCCGAGGGCGGCGAGGAGGCCAACCTGTTCGCCCGCGACCTCTACGACATGTACCGCGCCTATGCGGGTTCGAAGGGATGGTCGGTCGACGTGCTCTCGGAGGACCGCAGCGATCTCGGCGGGCTCAACCAGGTGACCTTCGAGATGCGCGGCGACACGGCCTGGAGCCGGATGAAGTTCGAGGGCGGGCCGCACCGCGTGCAGCGGGTGCCCGTGACCGAGAGCCAGGGTCGCATCCACACCTCGTCGGCGACGGTGCTGGTGATGCCCGAGGCCGAGGAGATCGACATCGCCATCGATCCCGCCGACCTCGATGTCGACGTGTACCGCAGCAGCGGCGCGGGCGGGCAGAGCGTCAACACCACCGACTCGGCGGTGCGCATCACCCATCGGCCCACGGGCGTGGTCGTGACGATGCAGGACGAGCGCAGCCAGATCCAGAACCGGGCGAAGGCGATGACCGTGCTGCGGTCGCGGCTGCTGCAGCTGGCGACGGCCGAGCGCGATGCGGCGCTGTCCGTCGAGCGGCGGGCGCAGGTGGGCGGCGGCGGACGCGGCGAGAAGATCCGCACCTACAACTTCAAGGAGAACCGGCTCACCGACCACCGCATCGG